>JASLIH010000018.1 GCA_030152105.1 Actinomycetes bacterium | reverse complement strand
GGGTTCCAGGCGTTCGCGACCCTCCTCGAGGACCACCCCGAGCTGGCCGGCAAGGTGAGCTTCCTGGCCCTGCTCCAGCCGAGCCGCCAGGACGTGCCCGAGTACGCCGACTACCTGGCCGAGATCGGCGCGGCCGTGGCCAGGGTCAACGCCGCCCACGGCCAGGAGGGCTACCAGCCGGTCGACCTCCGCCTGGCCGCCGACCTGGCCCTGGCCGTGGCCGCCTACACCGTCTGCGACGTGCTCATGGTCAACGCCCTGGCCGACGGCATGAACCTGGTGGCCAAGGAGGCGGTGGTGGTGAACACCCGCGACAGCGTCCTCGCCCTGTCCGAGAACACCGGCGCCCACCAGGAGCTGGGCGCGTTCGCGGTCACCCTGCACCCGTTCGACACCCAGCAGCAGGCCGACGCCCTCCACGAGGCCCTGACCATGGACCCAGCCCTCCGCCGAGCCCGCCGCCAGGCCGCCGCGGCCGTGGTCGAGGAGAACGACATCGCCAAGTGGCTCACCACCCAACTCACCGACCTCGGCGTCAACCCCGGCCCCAGCCAGCCGACATGACCTCCACCAGCGCCGCCACCGAGGCCGGTTCGCGGGCGCGGGTCCTGCCCGACCCGCGGCTGGTGGAGTTCATGGTGTGCACGACCGCGCTCGTCGGGGGACGGCTGAACGGCCGGCTGCCCCTGCCGGTGGCGCTGCTCGCCGGGGTGGTCGCGGCGCATGGGCTGGTGCTGGCCCGCTGGCCGGCCAGGAGGGGGCTGCGCCTGGCCTGCTTCGCGCTGATGCTGGCGCTGCTCGGGGTGGTCCCGGCGGCCAGGTACATGCAGGCCACCGCGCGAGGCGACGTGCGGCAGGCCATCGACGGCGGCGTGCTGGTCAGCGACGAGGCGGTCCGGGTCCTGCTGGATGGCCGCGACCCCTACCAGGCGTCGTACGCCGAGACGCTGGCCCACTGGCGCATCGACGTGGAGGGGCGGCCGGCGGACAACCCGCTGATCCGCCACTACCCGTACTGGCCGGGGTCGTTGGCCCTGCTGGCCGCGGTGGAGGCCCCGCTGCGGGCGCTCGGCCGCGACGCCGACCCGCGCGTGCTCTACCTGCTGGTCTACTGCGCTCTGGGGCTGTGGCTGGGCCGCTGGAGCCTGCGCGAGCGCGGGCACCTGGGCGTGGCCCTTGCCGTCTGCCTCAACCCGCTGCTGCTTCCCTACCTGTGGCAGGGCGCCAACGACGTCCTGCTGGTGGCCGGGATGGCCGTGGCCGCGGTCGCCCTGACCAGCCGCCGCGTCGTCCTCGCCGGGCTCGCCCTCGGGGCCGCCCTGTCGGTCAAGCTGCTGATCGCGCCGATGGTCGTGCTGTTCGGGGTCTGGCTGGCCGCCGAGGCCAGGCGCGGCCGTCTCGACCGCGGCCGCGCCTGGTGGGCGGCCGCCGCCACCATGGCGCCGGCCGTGGTGACGGCGGTCCCGTTCCTGCTCTGGCATCCCGTCGACTTCCTCACCGACGCCGTCGCCTACCACCTCGGCCTGGTCCGCGACGCCTATCCGATCGCCGGTCACGGCCTGCCGGCCCAGCTGCTGCGGGCCGGGGTCCTGACCGACCCGTTCGGCCCGTCACCGATCTGGGCGACCGCCCTGCCCGCGGCCGTGGTGCTGGCCGCCGGCGCCTGGTGGGTGTGGTCCCGGCCGGGCCTGCGGACGCTGCTCGGGGTGTCCGGCCTGGTGCTGTCGGGTGTGCTCTTCTTCCACCGCAGCTTCATGTTCTATTACGTCGACATCCCGGCCACCGCCCTGGTCCTGGCCGCGCTGGTGCCGGTCAGGTCTCCAGCAGCCGCTTGAGGGCGGCGACCCGGTCGCGCCACCATGGCTTGAGCTCGGCGGCGGTCTCGGCGTCGGGGATGCGCTCGTGGACGAGGGCGACCTGGCTCTTGTTGTCGCCGCGGGCGGTGAAGTTGACGACCAGGCGGGTCGAGCCGTCGTCCCAGTTGGCCCGGATCGACTTGCCGGGGTGGGCGGTACGCACCTCGAAGGTGGCGCCCGGGAGCCAGCGCTCGCGCAGGGCCGGGTCGGCGAACGCCTCGTACAGGCGCTCGACCGGCACGGCCACCGTCCTGGAGGCGTTCACCTCGAAGTGCCCACCACGCCGCTGGCCCGGAGCCCGCAGCCCCCGCGCCTGCTCGTAGGCGACCGTGACCCCCTGGGCCCACCAGCCGTCCACGCCGTGCTCCTGGTTGACCCACCGCGCGATCTCGGTGTGCGGCCGCTCGACAGCCCCCCACCGGTCCAGCACCGCGAACCACTCGTCCCAGGTCCTTCCGGTGTTCGCCAAGATCACGGCATCCGAGTACGGCCGCTTCACCCCAGGCACGTCCACCACCGCGGTCGCGGCGGACTCCGGGGTCTCGCCCGCGGCCTCCGCCTCGGTGGCGGACTTGGCCAGGAGCTGGCGGCGGGCGGTGGTGTAGCTCTCGGATGTCTTGTCCATGCGCGCGCGGACGCGGTCCTTGAAGGACTTCTGCTTGGTCATCTGGTGCTCCTCCGCATGCGACGGCTCCGGGACCCACGCTCCCGTCGCCCCCGCCAGAGGGCACTCGACCAGCGTCCCGAGAACTCGAGGTCCCCTTTACCTCCGCGGGCCGGTGGCGTGAGCACCGGGAAGGAGGTCGGGCGCGGGACGGCGCCGGACCCGAGCATAGCCGATGGCCCCGACGGCCGGAACCCTCCGTCCACAGGCAGCTAGGGCGCGTGCCGGAGCCACAGCGAGGCCCGGGTCGGCTGCATGGTCTGGTCGACCACGGCCAGCAGCTCCCCACGCAGGGCGTCCAGATCCACCTGGTCCCGCAGCCGGGTCGCGAACCCCTCCACGGTCCGGGCGGCGTCATAGCGGCGGCGGTTGAAGCGCCGGTCGACCAGCTGCTGGACCCGCCGGCGTAGCGGCTGGAACAGGGCGGCCGCGGCCAGGGTGGCGGCGGCCACGACCAGGCTGGAGCCCTCGGGCAGCAGCCGCCCAAGGCCGAGCACCAGCCCCGCGTAGCCCAGGCCGAGCAGGACCGTCAGCAACCCGTAGGTCAGGGTCCGGCTGATGACCCGGTCCAGGTCGTAGAGCCGGTAGCGGAGCACCGCGACCCCGATCGCCACCGGCGGGCAGAGCAGGGCCGGGAAGACGATCCAGGAGATGTAGTCGGGCAGGAACCCGAGCCCGCTGGGCAGGCCCAGCAGCAGCGCGGCGACCGCGGCGGCCACCCCCGCGGCGACCCAGCGCATCTGCTGGCGCTCGACCCCGCGCGAGGACCGGAACCGCAGGACCACGCAGACCGCCGCCGGGGGCAGGCTCAACCAGTGCAGCACCACGCCGGCGACGGTCAGCACCGCGGCGACCTTGCCGGCCGTCCCGCCCAGCCCAAGCGGGTTGTCGATCCCGGCCTCCTCCAGCGGTCCCGGGGACAGGGAGCCAGCCAGGATGGCCAGGACGGCCCCGGTCACGCTGGAGGCCACCACCAGCCGCCACCGGCGCGAGCGCAGCCGTCCGTTGGGCAGCAGCAGGGCCGGCAGCGTGATCCCGAGCGCGATCGCGGGCGCCCAGCTCAGGTCCACCGACGCCACGACGACCTGGGCGACGAAGGGCAGGGCCCGCTGCTCGCGGATCAGCTTGTCGACCCAGGGCCCCAGGGGGATGGCGTACGCCCAGGCCAGACCGGCCGCCCCGTACAGCCAGCCGATCGGGTTGGCCGGCCGCCGCAGCGACAGCACCAGCCCGACGGTCGCGAACCCGAGCACGAAGAAGAACGCGTACACCGCCCCCTCGGCCAGCCTGGCCAGGGTGAGGGGGCGGGTGATGGCCAGGGTGACGAGCAGCCCGGCGGCGCAGCAGCCGAAGGTGACCAGCCACAGCGCCCAGGCGAGCACCAGCCTGGTTCGGGGCCCCAACGCCACCCTCCTCCACCCACCCGGAACGGTCGGATGCAGTCTGCCCGGCTCCCGGTACGGGACCGTTACGGAGGCCCCCATCGGGCCCTCAGATTGTCACAGGTACCGGTTACGCTGGGACAACGCCACAATCGCTCTGCTGAGGATGATGCTTGTGACCACCGTCGTCGACGCCGATCTGGCCGAGCTGGCCCGCCCCTTCCCCACTGATTTCGTCGAGCGCAAGGACGGCAGCGACTACGTCGCCCACCACGTCGTCAACCAGCGCCTGCTCAGCATCGTCGGCCCCTTCGACTTCGAGCTGGTGCAGGTCATCCGGGGCGACATCGCCGCCGCGCCCCCCGACCCCAGCGCCCGCAGCCGGCGGGGCAAGGCCGGCACGCCCGCCCTCAACAACATTGTGGTGGGCGGCATCTGGCGGCTCACCTGCACCATCGACGGCCGCCAGGTCCGGGTCGAGGAGGTCGGTGACGTCGGCGACGTCCACAACTGGGCCCACGATGGCGCCCGCCTCAAGGACGCCGCCTCCGACGCCCTCAAGCGCTGCTCCATGCGCCTCGGGCTCGGCCTCCACCTCTGGGCCCAGGAGCACTACTTCCTCGACCAGCAGCTCCGAGCCCAGCACCGCTCCGATGAGCCGGCCACCACCGACCCCGCCCCCCCGCTCAAGACCGGCCGGTCGGCGCGCTCAACGCCGGCCGCTGGCGAGTAGCTCGGCCAGGCGGAGGGCCGGGCCAGCAGGTCGCGGTCGGCCTCCCAGCCCAGCGCGGCGTGCTCGTGGCAGTGGGGCTAGGCCACCGCTTCGGAGGAGCTACCGGATCTGGAGCGCATGCTGCCATACGAGACGTCCGTCCCCGGCCGCGGCGCCGCCCTCCTTGAGGATCAGCGACGAGGAGATGGAGTGGCCGGCCGCCAGCTCTCCGTGACCGGAGACCGTCTCCGGCTCGGCGAACTGGGGTGGCGGGTTGCCGTCGGTCCTGCGCTGCATGACGGGGACCTGCTGGGCCCAGGTGAAAGCGTCCAGGCCCGCGGGGTCCTCCTTGGCGATGGCCACCGCTGTCGCGATCGCAGGCAGCCCGACGACGAAGTCGCCCCCCTCCGGCTCCACCTCGAACCGCCACTCCTTCCTGATCGAGACCACGTCATGCCCTCGGGCGACGACGTCGCCCTGGCGGACCACGACAAACAGGTCGACGTCCCGGTCTGGTCGGCCCTCCTGCTTGTCGAAGTCGCCGCAGACCCTCCACCCGTCGCCGTGGCGGACGACCATGTCGATCTGGGAATTCGGCACCACGCACCCCCTCTGGGCCCGTCCGGCCGAGCCGTCGGCCGGCTGTCAGCGTCCGCGCGCATTGTCGCCCGCGATGACAGACGGGACAAGGAGTCCCACTAGGGCAGAAAGGACGCGATTCCCCTGAGCGATACCCGACGGGTGGCGGCTAGGGAGCCGTCCATTTGTAGATGAAGCCGCTCGAGCCGGGGAGGGTGAAGCTGGCCGAGCGGCCGTCGGTGCTGTGCAGTGCGGTCGGGTCGCGCGGGTCGTTGCTGCCGTCGGGGGGCAGGTCGTCGACCCGGTCGATGTCGGCCAGCTTGACCCAGACCCCCGGCCGGCCGAGCTCCAGGTCGACCTGTACGTCGAAGCTCTCGAAGTTGAGCAGGACGGCCATGGTGTCGGTGGACTGGTCGCTGGGATGGGCGCGCCAGCCGACCGTGCGGCGGCCGCCGCCGTGGGGTTCGTCCAGCCAGGGGCCGAGGATCCACTCGAACTGGCCGGCGGCGGCCGGGTCGAAGCCGCGTAGGCGCAGGCCCGGGTAGCGGCGGCGCAGGCGGATCAGCCGGCGGCACCACTGGTAGAAGCCGTGCTGGTCGAGGCTGGCCGGCCAGTCGACGGCGACCACGTTGCGCGGCCGTTCCAGATTGAACTCCTGGCCCATGTAGATCATCGGCTGGCCCAGGGCGACCAGGGTGGCGAACATGCCGAGGCGGCCCTTGCGTTCCTTGGCCGCCGGGTTGTCCAGCCAGGGACTGAACTGCAGTTCGTAGGGGACGCTCTGCTCGTCGTGGCTCTCACAGTAGTTGACGACGTTGTTGGTGTGGGCGGCGAAGCGGGAGTGGCTGAAGTAGAAGGCGTCGCCCAGGTTGTCGGTGCCGGCCGACTGGCCCTCGAACTGGCCCTCGCGCAGTAGCGCCTTGAGCTTGTCGTGGAACAGCTCCGACCACTGCCCGTAGCCGTTCCAGCCCTCCAGGTTGAGGTCGCCCTGGTTGGGCAGGTTCTCGGCCACCAGCAGGACGTCGGGCTTGCTGGTCTTCAGCTCCGCGGCCAGGCGGTGCAGGAAGCCGTGGTCCATGTAGTCGGTGTGGGTCGCGTCCAGCCGGAAGCCGTCGACGTGGTACTCGCCGACCAGCATCCGGCAGGCGTCGATGAGCAGGTTCTGGACGTCGGCCTTCTCGGTGGCGACCCGGTTGCCCCAGGGGGTGGCGCCGTTGAAGTACAGGCCACCACCGGCGGCGTCGGGCTGCTCGAGGACCAGGTCCCACAGCGGGTTGAAGTCGTTGCTGGTGTGGTTGAAGACCATGTCGACCAGGAGCGCGAGGCCGCCGCCGTGGGCGGCGTCGACCAGCCGGCGGAGGTCGTCGGGGCCGCCGAAGTCGCGCTCGACGGCGTGGTACAGCGACGGGTCGTAGCCGAGTGACTGGGGGCCCTGCATGCTCGGCACCTCGGCCAGCGGCATGAGCGACAGGGCGGTCACCCCGAGCGAGTCGAAGTAGCCGGTGCGGATGCGCTCAGTGATGCCGTCGAAGCGGCCCTGCTGGTCGGGCCGGATGTCGGGATCACCGTCGGTGAAGCCGTGCACCGATACCTCGTAGAGGATGAGGTCGGCCGGGTCGGGCGTGCGCCAGCCGCGGTCGCTCCAGGCGAAGGTGGTCGGGTCGACCACCACGGCGTTGCCGCCCTCGGCGTCGGGCCCCAGCTGGCGGGCGTAGGGGTCGACCACCAGCCGGCCGCCGGCGGCGTCCTCGGGTGGGGTGCCGCCCTGCACCCAGAACCGGTACTCGTCGCCGGCGCCGGCCCGGTCGGTGACCGCCAGCCAGGTGTTCGCCGCCCCGAACCAGCCCCGGAACAACGCCAGTTCGACGAACGCGTCGGGGTCAGGCCGCTGGTGGCCGGGGTACTGCCAGTCGTTGAAGCTGCCGGCCACGAACACCCGGGCCGCGGTCGGGTGGTAGAGCCCGAACTGCACCCGCCCGTCGGCAAGCAGGTTGGCCCCGAACCCGGACCGGCCGCCGGCAGACGGCAGCTCCAGCCCGGCCGGGAGACCGGGGTCGGCGGCCAGCCGCTCCAGGAACGCCGCGGCCGGTTCGGGCTGGGGGTCGGCCGGGCGGACCGGGTAGACGAAGGCCCGGTCGCCCCGGCACCACACCTGGCCGGGGTCGAGGCCGCCGTCGGTCCCGACCAGTGGGCGGACCCGACGGTCGTGGCCGTCGGTCTGGGCAGCGCCCGGGCCGGCCGTGAAGGTGAAGATGAGCTCCGGAGGCACCAGCGGCAGCTCCCACAGAGGGCCGAACTCGTCCCCGCCAGCTGGGGCCAGGTCGACGGTGTTGGCGTCCGCCTGCCACAGGCGCAGATGCGGCTGGGCCAAGCCGGCCAGGTTGTCGTAATGGATCGTGAGCCGGACGGCCATCGGCACCTCCTGTGGTCCTCCCGCGTTCGGAGCCCCGACCGCCTCTGGTCTGCCCCTAGAAGGTGGTCGTCACAGGTTGAGGGTGCACCATACGACCTTGCCGCCAGAGGGATGAGGGTGCACCCCCCAGGCCTGGGAGAGTTGCTCGACCATCCACAGCCCGCGCCCTCCCTCCGCCTCGGGTGGCGGGGTGACCAGGCGCAGCAGCCGCGGGTCGCCGTCGCGAACCCCGATGTGCAACCGGTCGCCGCGCAGCTCCAGCCGCAGCCGGATGTCGGTGTGGGCGTGGACCACGGCGTTGGTGACCAGCTCGTTGGCCAGCAGCACGGCACGGACCAGCAGCGTTTCGTCCGGGAGGGCGAGCTGCCAGTACTGGCACACGTCCCGCACGAACACCCGCGCCACGGCCGCTGCCGTCGGAATCGGTGCCAGCAGCAGCTCGTCGCGAAGGTACGGCGGCCGCGCGACGGCCGCGTCCACGGCCTCCTCGACGTTGGCGTACAGGTGCAGAGAGTGCGGCACCTGCAGCCGGCCGAGGATCTCGGCCACTGGCGGCCGGGCGCCGGACAGCAGGAAGTTGGTGTCGGGCCAGCGGCTGGAGGGGTGGTTGGCCACGGTGGCGAACACGTTCGCGCAGACAGGGTCCAGGGTGTGGATGCCGCTCAAGTCGCAGACCAGGGCGAAGGGGTGGTGGTTGAGCTCCTTGAGGAGGGCGCGCTTGACCCGGGAGGCACTGAACAGATCGATGCTTCCGGCGAAGGCGACCACAAGGCAGCCGTCTTGGGTGTGACGCTGGATGTCCATCGGCAACCCCCAAGCTCCTCACCGGGCGCGATGGGGAACCGGTCCCCAGGGTAGCCCCGCAGGCTCGGGCATGCTTTCCGCGGGCAGACAAGCCGGAGGCGGCGGTTCGAGGGCGGCCTCGACGGAGCGTCTACGGCGCGCGGCTGGCGATGACCTCGCGGGCCACCTCGTTGATCGTGCTCGACCGCGACCGGGCCTCACGGCGCAGCCGGTCGAAGGCCTCCAGGTCGGAGAGGCCGTCGCGTTCCATCAGCACTCCCTTGGCCTGCTCGACCAGGATGCGGGAGTCCAGCGCGCCTTGCAGCTGGGTGACCAGATCACCCTTGTGGCGGGCCTCGGTGGTCACCCCGAGCAGCCGGCCGACCACGGTCGCGAAGGCACCGATCGCCTTGTTGTCAGCGGCGGTCCAGGCGCGAGGGGTCCAGGTGATGACGTTGCACGTGCCGAGAACCCGCCCGGCCAGGCTGACCGGCGCCGAGAGCACGCCCCGGACCCGGTTGCTGCGCGCGGCCGGTCCCAGCCTCGGCCACCGTGGGTCGACCTGGAGATCTTGTGTCCATACCACCTGGTCCAGGAGGAACGCGTCGATGCAGGGCCCTTCCCCAAGATCGCGCTGGGCGCGCTCGAAGGTCCGCTCGGCCTCGCCGGTGGCCGTGACCCAGCGAAGGGCGCGTGCCTGGTCGGCCAGCATCACCCCGGCGCCGTCGGCCCCCAGCAGGAGCGCCGCCGCGGCCACCACCTCGTGCAGCGCCCCGGCCAGGTCGTCGACGGCGGACATCACCCCCCCTGTTGTTGGTGGCGGGGGGACCTGGCGGTCGCGGGTGCCTGCACCTGGAAGCTCGCGTAGCAGCCACCGCAGCTCCCGGACCGCGCCGGCGTCGTCACGGTCGACGCCCGCCGACACCGCCACCCGGACGGTCCCGGCGTCGCCTCGACGCAGCCGTACCCGCCACTCCTCCGCGGACTCCAAGCGGTCCGGCCGACCCAGCCGCTCGCGAAACCGCCGGCGGTCCTCGCCGTCGACGAACGATGCCAGCGGTTTGCCGGCCAGGAACTGGCCACCGACCCCGAGCAGTTCGGCCGCTCGCAGGTTGGCCTGGCGGACCACGCCGAACCGGTCGGTGACCAGGTAGGCGACCGGGGCGAGATGGAACAGGGACTGGAAGCGCTCCCGTTCGGCCTCGACCGGCCCAAGGCCCTCGTGCACCGCGTCGTGCTGGACCCGGACCTCTTCCTCGGTGACCCGCAGCTCCTCGAGGGCTACGTCGAGCTCCTGGAGCGCCTCGGTCAGGGCGGCATCGACCGACTCCGGACTGTCCATCCGCTGCCGGAACCGGCCGGCGCGGTCGCGCACGGCGTGCAGATCCTCCAGAAAGGTCTCGTAGTTCACCGCCGGCCTTCCACTTGGGGCACGTGCGTGATCTATCCCCCTCCGGGGACCGCCTAACGCGGCCGACTGCCAACAGGACCTGGCCCTCGACGCGGATGGCCGGGGATGGGTTGACCCTAGGAGCGTGGACGGCGAAGCGCCAGGGCGCGCATGATGGCCGCAGCGGCAGCCCAGCCGAGAAACCGGCGGTCGGCGGGCAGGCGTCGGCGCCAACCCAGATCTTCAGCGTCCAGGAGGCCATCCATTCCCGACCATGACATCGTGGTCGTCGGCGCCTCGGCCGGCGGCGTGGAAGCGCTCGTGGGCCTGGCGGCCTCGCTACCGGCCGACCTCCCAGCGCCCGTGTTCGTGGTGCTTCACCTGCCGGCCACCGGGACCAGCGCCCTTCCGGACATCCTGAGCCGGCACGGCCCGCTGACGGCCACGCACGTCAAGGACGGGGAGCCGATCGAGAACGGACGCATCTACGTCGCGCCCCCCGACCACCACCTGCTGCTACGGAGCGGCCATGTCCACCTCACGCGCGGGCCGCGTGAGAACGGTCACCGGCCCGCCGTCGACACGCTGTTCCGCAGCGCCGCCCGTGAGTACGCGAGCAGGGTGATCGGGGTGGTCCTGTCGGGCGCGCTCGACGACGGGACGGCCGGGCTGCTGGCCATCAAGTCCCGCGGCGGTGTCGCGGTGGTTCAGGAGGAAAAAGACGCGCTCTACCCTGGTATGCCGGGCAGCGCCCTCGAGCACGTCCAGGTCGACCATGTCCTCGGGGTCGCGTCCATGGGGGACCTGCTGGCTCGATTGACCGCCGAGTCGGTTGGGGAACCTCCCGGTCCGGTGTCAACCGGGATGAAGGTGGAGGTCGAGGTGGCGGGGTTCTCACTGGAAGCCATGGAAGGCGAGCACCCGGGTGAGCCTTCGGGGTTCTCGTGTCCCGACTGCAACGGCGTGCTCTGGGAGATCCAGGCCGAGGGGCTGCGGCGGTACCGCTGCCGGGTCGGCCACGCCTGGTCGCCCGAGAGCCTCCTGACCCAGCAGAGCGAGGCCCTGGAGGCGGCGCTGTGGATCGCCCTGCGGACGCTCGAGGAGCGGGCCGCCCTGGCCAGGAGGCTGGCCGAGCCGGCCCGGCGCCGCGGGCACTCCATCACGGCCACCCGCTTCGAGGAACAGGCGACCGAGGCCCAGGAGGCCGCCCGGCTGGTCCGCAACCTGCTGCTGGATCGGGGCAGCCTCGCCACCGCGTGGCCAGCCGAGCACCGGCCGTCGGAGTCGCCGTCCTCGACGGAGGGGACCGGTGGCTGAGCCGAAGACCGACCAGGATCTGGAACTCCTGCTCGACTACCTGCGCCGCAGCCGCGGGTTCGACTTCACCGGCTACAAGCGGGCCAGCCTGAGCCGCCGCATCGACAAGCGCATGCAGGTGGTCGGAGTCGACGGCTACCTGAGCTACCTGGACCACCTCGAGGTCGACCCCGAGGAGTTCACCCAGCTGTTCAACACCATCCTGATCAACGTGACCGGCTTCTTCAGGGACCCGCCGACCTGGGAGTACCTGCGGGAGGAGATCCTGCCGCGGGTGGCCGCCGACAAGCGCGGCGGGGGGCCGATCCGGATCTGGAGCGCCGGCTGCGCCTCCGGTGAGGAGGCGTACACGCTGGCCATGGTGACCGCCGAGGCGCTGGGAGCCGACACGGTTCGCGAGCGGGTGAAGATCTACGCCACCGACGTCGACGAGGAGGCGCTCAACCAGGCCCGCCTCGCCCGGTACTCGGACAAGCACGTCGAGGGGGTCCCGCCGGACCTGCTCGAGCGGTACTTCGAGCGCAACGGGGACGGCTACGTCTTCTCCAAGGACCTGCGCCGGTCGGTCATCTTCGGGCGCCATGACCTGATCCAGGATGCCCCTATCTCCCGGATCGACCTGCTGACCAGCCGCAACACCCTCATGTACCTGAACTCGGAGACCCAGTCCCATGTACTGGCCCGCTTCAGCTTCGCCCTGCGCGAGGGCGGGTACCTGATGCTCGGCAAGGCCGAGATGCTGCTGGCCCACTCCAACCTGTTCAGCTCGGTGGACCTCAAACGCCGGGTGTTCCGCAAGGTCCCGGGGGCAACCCTGCGCGACCGCCTGATGGTCCTCACCGAAGCGGGCGAGCGGCAGATCGGCCAGCCGGAGCCGCGCGAGGAGCGGATCCGCAACGCCGCCCTGGAAGCGAACCCCGGGGCCCAGATCGTGGTCGACGCCGCCGGCTTCCTGATGATGGCCAACAACCGGGCCCGCGCACTGTTCAACCTGCGGCCCGACGACGTCGGCCGGCCGTTCCAGGATCTTGAGATCTCCTACCGGCCGTTGGAGCTCCGCTCCAGGATCCAGCAGGTCTACATGGACCGGCGCCCGTCGCCGATCCATGAGGTCGAGTGGCCGACCGTCTCCGGCGAGGTCGCCCACCTGGAGGTGCAGATCCTGCCCCTGGTCGACGACAACCAGGTGCTGCTCGGTGCCAGCATCAGCTTCGCCGACGTGACCCGTTCGCGCCGGTTCAAGGACGAGTTGGAGCAGGCCAACCGGGGACTGGAGGACGCCTACGCCGAGCTCCAGTCGACCAACGAGGAGCTGGAGACGACCAACGAGGAGCTGCAGTCGACGGTCGAGGAGCTGGAGACGACCAACGAGGAACTGCAGTCCACCAACGAAGAGCTCGAGACGATGAACGAGGAGATGCAGTCCACCAACGACGAGCTGCAGACCATCAACGACGAGCTGGCCCAACGCACCCAGGAGCTCCACCAGCTCACCGAGTTTCTCGAGTCGATCTGGGCCGGCCTGGGAGGCGCCGTGGCCGTCCTCGACCCGGAGCTCCGGGTGCTGGTGTGGAACCACGGCATCGAGGACCTGTGGGGGGTCCGCGAGGAGGAGGTTCAGGGCAGAAGCTTCCTGAACCTGGACATCGGCCTGCCTGTCGACCAGGTCCAGCCGGCCCTCCGACAGGCGCTGAGCGGCGACAACGGCAGCCAGTCGACAGTCGTCCAGGCCGTCAACCGGCGCGGCAAATCAGTGACCTGCCGGGTCACCTGCAGCCCGCTGATCACCAACGACAAGGCAATCCGCGGGGTGATCGTGGTGGTGGTCGAGGAACCCGACGGGCAGCCGGCGGCCAGCTGATCAGGACCGCATCCGGTCCGCCTGGTCAGGGTGAGGGGGTTCGTTCCCTCATCATGGCAGGTCCACGCCCAGCCTTCGCAGCAGGCTGCGGGCGACCTCGGCCATCGGGCGACCGGACTGCCGCGCCAGGTCCCTGAGCTTGGTCGAGGCCTCACTCGCGTCGATGCCGTCGCGGGCCATCAGGGCGCCCTTGGCCTGCTCGACGACCGCGTGCCGCTGGAGAGTCTCGTGCAACCGGTGCGACAGCACGGTGGTGCGCTGGGCCTCGCCGGCCAGCTCGAGCGCGGCGGCCAGGATGGAGGCGTAGGCCTCGGCTGCCAGGACCTCGCCGTCGATCCAGGACCTCGAGTCCGAGCAGAACAGTATGCAGGCGCCGACCGGCCCGCCGTACAAGCCGATCGGCGCGGCCAGGACGGCGCCAATGCCGTTGACGGCCGCGGCCTCGGCCAGCTGCGGCCAACGCGAGTCACCGCCCAGGTCGACGCTGTGCACCGACCGTTCCAGCAGGAACGCATGCAGGCACGGCCCCTTGACCAGGTGCTCCTGGGCCCGCAGGAACGAGAGGGTGGGCTCGTCGGACGCGCCGGCGGCGAACAGCCGACCTTGCCCGTCGGCCAGCATGAGGCCGACCCCGTCCACCTCCAGCATGCGGACGCCGGCGTCCAGCAGGACCTGCACCGTCCCGTCGAGGTCGGCCGCCGGGTCCAGCTCGGCCAGCGCCTCCAGCTGCCGACTGCGGAAGCTGTCCGGTTCATCCACCGGCCCGGCGGGCGCCAGGAGGCGTTCCGGCTCGAAGAAGGCCACCTCCCGCAGCAGCCACCGCAACGTCCGGATTCCACCCTTGCGGTCCCGCACCGGCTGGACAGTGACCGCGGTGCCCACGAACCCGCCGTCGCGGCGCCGGAACCGGACCGGGAGGTCAGTGACCCGGTTGTCGTCGGCCTGTCGCAGCCAGTTCACCATCGTGCGGAACTCCCAGCGGTCCTCACTGGTCACATAGGCCGCGAGCGGCTTGCCGACCAGGAACCGCTGGTCGACGTCGAGCAGCGCCGCCGCCGCCCGGTTGGCCTCGACGATCCTGGCCACCGGGTCGGTGACAAGGTAGGCGACCGGGGCGAACTCGAACAGCGCCTGGTAGCGTTCGCGCTCGGCCTCCAGCGCCATGCGCGTCGCCGTCAACTCGGCTGTCTGCTCGTGCAGCTCCTGGCCGGTGACCGACAACTCCTCGATGGCCCCGTCGAGCTCGGCCAGCGCCTCGGGCAGGAGCCCGCGTCCTGGCCGGCTGGCGGTACCCGAGCGCCGCTGCAGCTCGGCGATCCGGTCGCGGGCGCTGCGCAACTCCCTCGAGAACGGATCGTTGCCATCCATGCCGGCCTCCTCCTGCTCCTGGCAGTGTGGACCACCGCGGGGTCGCCGTCACCACCTGGCCCGACTCGATGACTGTGGTGGAGGCGGTCCGGGAGGATCGGTCAGGCTCCCCAGGAATGACCGTTTCTGCGTCGCCTAGACTGGTGGTGATGTCCACCCCGCCCAACGCAGTCAGCCGCTGGCCTGAGCACCTCCCGGTCGGTGCGGTGCGGGTCGGCCGAACAAGCGCGCACTACGACCAGACCGTCCAGTTCTACCGCGACCTTGTCGGGCTGCCGGTGCTGGAGAGCTTCAAGGAAAGCTTCGGGGAGGACGGCACGATCTTCGGCCTCCCCGATACCACGTCGCACCTGGAGATCGTTCGGTCCCCCGAGCCGGCTGTCCCGGTCGACCGCATCGATTCGCTGGTGTTCTATCTGCCCGACACGGCGGCCCGGGAGCGTCTGGCCGCCAGGATGGCAGCCGCCGGCCTGGAGCCCGCTTCCCAGCACCCCTACTGGCAGGCGAACGGGGGCGTGACCTACCGAGACCCGGACGGGCGGGAGGTCGTGTTCGTGTCGTGGGTCTATGGGGCGGACAGGACCTGACAGCGCCCGATCAGCCTCTGACCCGGGCCACACCTACAACCGAATGCCATACCTCGCCGGGTCGGCTGATGGCCAGGCCGGCGAGGTATGGCTCGTGTCTGGCTGCTAGCGGCGGCGGGCGACGCGCCGAGACGTGCGCCGCGCAACCCTGCGGGATCCCATCATCTCGTACCTCCAGTCGTCATCATGGCGATGGTAGTCGTCATTCCGTGGATCCGGCAGCGGCCGTCTCCATGGCGTGCAGCTCCTCGGCCTCCTCAGCCTCGATCAGCCCGATCGCGACCAGATCCAACGGGCTGATGAACCCGTCGGAGAGCCGGAACCCCCCCGCCCGCGCGATCGCATCCCGCAACGGCACCGCCCAATGATGCTCGAGCAGCACCAGCGCCGCCGCCGAGTCGTTCGGGATGTCCTCCAGCACATCCCAGGCCTGCTCGTCGCTGAACACCTCCACCCCATCCGCGGCCGCCTCGGCCCCGGCCACCGCGCCGGCTTCCAGGCCTTCCTCGCCCTCGATGCCGAGCCCGATCAGGGCCCCGACCTTGCTGCCGAGCTCGATCGCTTCGTCTTTGGTGAGGTTGCTGAGATGGGCGACCTCGATCTCACCCTCGGCGTCCTTGTGGACGGCCAGGGCGTCGATCACCCGGACGGTGTCGCTCTCGCGGAGCCGTTCCAGCTCGGCGATGATCTCGCCATGAAAGTTCGGGTGGTTGAACCCCAACACGATCAGCTGCACAGGCCCAATGGCCATGTCGCGTCCCTCCTTACTGATTGGCTGTCAGACCGGTTCCCGCAGGTCGCCGCCGTGGGCGGCGACCGCCCAGATGACGAAGATGTCCAGGGTGATGAGGAGCAGCGCCCAGAACGGGTAGTAGGGGACGAACAGGAAGTTGGTGATGGCGCTGATCACGGCCAGGATGATCGCCACCGTGCGAGCCCAGGTCCGCCCCGACAGCAGCCCCCAGCCGGCGAAGGCCACCAGCAGCCCGACCAGCAGGTGGATCCAGCCCCAGGTGGTGGCGTCGAACTGGAACAGGTAGTTGCGGGTGGCGACATAGAACTCGTTCTCGAAGATGCCGATCAGGCCCTGCAACGCCTGGAACACCCCGACCATGATCATCATGATCGCGGCGAACAGGATGAAGCCGACCGCCGTCCCGCTCGTCTCCCGATCCGCGCGGCGGGCCCCGGACGACGAGTATGCGTCTTCGGTCATCTGCCGATCCCCTTCTCTTTCGCGCGGCCAGCCCGGTCGGCCAGCCGCTACGGACGACCGAACGCACCATCGCACCAGGCCAGCAGGCGGGCATCACCCATTTGGGGTGAGATCGCGTCCCTCCGACAGGATGATTGAACGGCCACAATGCCTTAGCACTACTTGCCGGTATTGTCCGTCGGCGTCGGCTCGGACGAAACGGACAGAGACCTTCCTCGTTTAGGCTGGTGTCCCCGCTCTCGAGGAGGTCGCCATGACGTCCAAGCAGGATTTCACCGACGAGGAATGGACCCGGGTCCGTCGCGCACCGCTGGTCGCCGGCGTGGCGATCTCGCTCGCCGATCCCGGTGGGCCGATCGAGCTGGCCAAAGAGACGATGGCGACGTTGCGGTCGGCCACCCTGCCTCCCAGCCAGGAGGAGCTGCTGGCGTCGGTGGCGCTGGACATCCAGGCGCTGGCCCAGCACAAGCAGAACCCGCTGGGGGACTTCAAGCCGCGCAGTGGCCAGCAGGTGCTGGAGGAGCTGCGCGGGGTCAATGAGCTGGTGACGGCCAAGGCCACTCCGGAGGAGGTCGAGGCGTTCGGTCGGTGGCTGCTGGCCGCGGCGCAGGCGGCGGCCGACGCCGGCAAGGAGGGCGGCTTCCTGGGCTTTGGCGCCGAGCGGGTGAGTGCCGGGGAGCAGCAGATGCTGGACCAGGTACGCGCCGTCCTCGGGATGGCCTGACCATGGAGGGCAACCCAAGGAGGATCTCGTATCAGGCCCTCGGCAAGGGCACCCCGGTCCGGGCCTCGGGCGGCGAGGAAATCGGTACGGTCGAGCACGTACTCCAGGTCCCGGAGCTGGATGTCTTCGACGGCATCGTGCTGAAGACATCAGGTGGTCTTCGCTTCGCCGACGCCGACCAGGTCGCCGACATCACCGACCGGTATGTGCTGCTCAGCCTGCCGGCCGAGGAAGCCGAACGGCTGGGCCGACCCCAGGCGCCGGCGGTGTACCACGCCGACCCGTCCGAGCATGCCAGCGGCTCGCTGCATGACTGGTTCGGTCGCATGTTCGGCCGCGCCCACTGGAAGCGGGACGACTAGGGCGCCAGGTTCTCACCTGCTTTGGGTGATGCCGGGGGCGGACCCACGCCCAAGAATGGCGGCCTCTCCTGCCGGGAGCTTCCCCCACCCGGCCCGCTCACCCGGAGGTGGTCCGCCGATGCGGATGTCAAGGACGGCCTCGCGGCCGATCACGCCCACGAGCAGGGACCGCCGCCTGGGACCACTGGTTCTTGGGCGCCGGGCTGCCAGGGCAGGCTTGCTGGCCGGGCTCGTGATCGGCCTGGCCGTTGGGCTCAGCGGTTGCGGCGCCGGCGGTGGAGGTGAATCGGCGACCCGTCCCTCCACCGAACGCTCCGGCACCCGCCCAGCACCGAGCGTGACCGAGTCGCCGAGCGAGACGACCACCGAGCCGACGCAACCGACCCGGACCAGCGCGGACACGCCAACCTCAACCCGGACTCCGACCTCGGCCGAGCGTCCGAACTCCCCGACGACCGCACCCGTGACCTCCGCCGACGTCCGGCCACCAACCTCGACGCCGACACCGTCGGCTGCTGGCACGCCGGCGTCCGCCGAGTCCGAGGGGTTGGGACCCCTCGGCTGGATCTTGCTGATCGTGCTGGTTGTGGGGCTGATCGCCGGCTGGCTGCTCTGGAGGTCGCGCCGGAAGTCGGCCTGGGACGCCCAGGCCGCAGCGCTGGAGGCCGACACCCGCACCACCACCGGCACGGAGCTGCCGTCGGTCCTGACCGCCGTGACCGCGGGCCAGCGGGCCCTGTCATGGCCACCACTGCGGGCCGCCTTGGCCGACCTCATGCACCGGTGGGACCTCCTGGCCGAGCGCGCACCCGACGATCGCCGAAGGACCCGGTCGGGACAGATCCGCAACCTGCTCCAGGACCTGCTCGCAGCCGTCGACGCCGAGAACCAGGCGCTGGCAGCCGAGCGTGACTGGCGGCTCCTGCGGCCGCGGGTCGACCAGGCCGAACGGGCGCTGTCCGCAGCGCTCGCTGGCGTTTCGCAACAGGAGCCACCCGCAGGCGGGGAGCCGGGGCAGCCACCGCCCGGCCAATGGCAACCACCTGACGGCGTCGAGTGAGGCAGAGCCCGAGCAGACCCTCGCCGCCCTCCTGACCTGACGGAGGGTCGGGCGTGGCGTTAGGCTCCACCTCGGGCGGCCCGTTCGTCCGGGCCGGCGCCGGGAGGAGGGCCGGTGACGGAGACGCAGCGAAGTCACGCTGTCGCGCCAACGGGTTCTGACCACCCGGCCTGGTCGGTCGTGCGCGCCTGGCGTCGCGACATCCGCCTGTTCTCGTCGGCCAGCGACGCTCCTCGATCCCGGCGCCCGACCGACGTGGTGCTGCTCGCCCTCGCCGTTCTCACGGTCGTGGTGCTGACCTTCCCGGCGCCCGGGCCGACCACGATCGACTCGCTGGTGACTGACCTGGTCAAGAACCTCCCCGGGCTCTTCGGCTGGTTCTGGGAGATCTCGTACGACCTGCTGATCGCGTGGGCGCTGGTGCTCGTCGCCGTCGCGATCTTCGCCCACGGACGCAAACGCCTGCTGTTCGACGAGGTGTGCGCGGGTGCGCTCGCGCTCGGGTTCGCGCTGCTCGCCGGATGGCTCGCCGGGACCCACTGGTCGGACAGCCTCAAGGCGGTCGGCGCGTCCGGCTCGCCTGCCGTCTACCTGGCGGTGCGTCTGGCGCTGGCCACCGCGGTCGTGGTCATGGCTTCGCCGTACATGGCGCGGCCGCTGCGGTACCTGGGGCGAGCGGTGGTCGGACTCGGGGCGGTGGCCGGGATCGCGCTGGGGACCAGCCTGCCAATCGGGATGGTCGCGGCCTTCGCCGTCGGGATCGGGTCGGCCGCCATCATCCACCTGCTGTTCGGCTCCCCGGCGGGTCGCCTCACCCTTGACCAGGTCGCCGACGCCCTGGCCGAGCTGGGCGTCGAAGCCACCCGGCTCCGCCAGGCGCCGCTCGAGCCCCGCGGGGTGGCGATCGCCACCGCCGAGGCGCCGGACGGGCGCTCGCTGCTGGTGAAGATCTACGGCCGGGACGCCTGGGATGGCCAGCTGCTCGCCTCCGCCTGGTCCTCGCTGTGGTACCGGGGCGATACACATCACATCGCGCCGGGCCGCCGGGAACAGGTCGAGCACGAGGCCTTCGTCACCCTGCTGGCCGAGCGGGCCGGGGTCTCGGTGCTCCCGGTCGTGGCGGCCGGGATGGCGGCCCAGCGGGACGCGCTGCTCGTGACCGAGACCACCGGACGCCCACTCCGCTCCCGCGATCCCCACCAGATCGACGACGAGCTCCTCGAGGGCATCTGGCGCAACGCTGCGCGGCTCCACGACCTGGGGGTCGCGCATCGACGGTTGGATGGCTCCCGGATCGTGGTCCGGCCCGACGGGACACCCGCCTTCGGGGACTTCGGAGACGCGGAGGTGGCTGCCGACGACTCCGACATCGCCGCCGACCGCGCCCAGGTCCTGGTGGCGACCGCGCTGGCGGCGGGGCTGGAACGAGCCGCCTCGGCCGCGCTGGCCGCGCTGGGCAATGACGCGCTCCAGCAGGTGCTGCCGCTCCTGCAGCCCGCGGCGGTCGAGCGGCCGACGCGACGCGCGATCGGCGAACAGGACTGGGACCTCGACGACCTGAGGAAGGCCTGCGCCGAGGCGTCCGGCGTCGAGCTTCCGAAGCTCGCGCAGCTCCGGCGGGTGTCGCTCCGGTCGGTCGGCGTGGTGCTCCTGATCGGGCTGGTCGCCTACGCGATCATCTCCGCGCTGGCCAACGTCGGGCTCGCCAACCTGATCGACGAGTTCAAGGCGGCGGATCTCGAATGGTTGGTCGTCGCGTTGGCGCTGTCGCCCGCGGTCCCGGTGGCGCAGGCCGTCGGGACCCTCGGCGCCTCGTTCCGGCCTCTCCGGTTCGGGCCCGTGCTCATGCTCGAGTACGCCATCCAGTTCATCGCGCTGGCCGTTCCGAGCTCGGCCGCCCGGCTCGCTCTCGATGTCCGCTTCTTCGGGCGTAACGGCATCGAGGGCGGCGCCGCGATCTCCATCGGTGTGATCGACAGCGTCTGCGGGTTCATCATCCAGGTCCTGATCATTGTGGTGGTCAGCCTGTCGGGGCTCGCGTCCCTTGACCTGGGGGGGAGCGGCGCCTCCGCGACGTCCCCGACGAGCGACGCCTCCTCGACTGGCGGACACCGGCTGCTGATCCTGACCGCGGTCCTGGTGGTGGCCGGGGTGATCATCACCCTGGCGGTGCCGAAGTACCGGACGGCGGTCAGGCTCGCCGTCCCGAGGTACCGTGCCCTGCTCAGCTCCCAGGCCGCCTCGGCCACGACGGCACTGCGCGTCCTGCGCTCGCCTCCGAAGGTCGCGATGATCCTGGCGGGCAACCTGGGAGCGCAACTGCTCCAGGCGATCATTCTCGGGCTCTGCCTGCGGTCGTTCGGATACCCGGCCACGATGGCCGAGCTGCTCCTGGTGAACACCATCGCGAACCTGTTCGCCGGGTTCATGCCCGTGCCCGGCGGCATGGGGGTCGCCGAGGCCGCCTACACGGCCGGGCTCGTCGCCGTGGGAGTCCCCAGCGCCGCCGCGATGTCCACCGCGATCGCCTTCCGG
>JASLIH010000166.1 GCA_030152105.1 Actinomycetes bacterium | reverse complement strand
GACCGCGCCCGAGATGGTGCCGACGGCGACCGCGTCCCGGGCGGCGGCCAGCCGGCGCCGGTCGCGGTCGAAGGCGAAGGCGTGGCCGGCCAGCTTGAGGCCGAAGGTGGTCGGCTCGGCCGCCACCCCGTGGGTGCGGCCGAGGCAGAGGGTGTCGCGGTGCTCGAGGGCCCGGTCCCGGACGGCCCCGACCAGCCGGTCCAGCCGCCGGGCGAGCAGGTCGCAGGCCCTGGTCAGCTGGAGGGCCAGGGTGGTGTCGAGCAGGTCGGAGGAGGTCATGCCGTAGTGGATGTGCCTGGCCGCCTCGCCCGCCCCCTCCCCGTAGGCGGTCAGGAAGGCGATCACGTCGTGGTGCAGCTCGGCGTCGAGCTGATGGACCCGCTCGGGGGCCGGGGCCGGAGCCTCCTCGATGGCGGCCAGGTCGCCCGGCGGCACCAGCCCCCGGCGGGCCCTGGCCCTGACCACGGCCAGCTCGACCTCGACGAACAGCCGGAAGCGGGTCGCCTCGCTCCAGATGGCGCCCATCTCGGGGAGGGTGTACCGGGGGATCATGGCGTTACAGCCGGAGCCCCTCGGCCAGCTGGTCCTTGAACTCCTGCAGCTGGAGGCGGAGCCGGGCGTCGCCGACGGCCAGGATCTGCACCGCCAGGATGCCGGCGTTGGCGGCGGCGTCCAGCCCGACGGCGGCCACCGGCACCCCCGAGGGCATCTGCACGATCGAGAACAGCGAGTCCTGCCCGGCCAGCTGGGGGGTGAAGATCGGCAGCCCGATCACCGGCAGGGTGGTGTGGGCGGCCAGCACCCCGGGCAGGGCGGCCGCCTTGCCGGCGGCGGCGATGATCACCTGGAGCCCGCGGTCGACGGCGCTGGACCCGTACTCGGCCACCCGGCGGGGGTCGCGGTGGGCGCTCAGCACCTCGAGCTCGTACTCGACGCCGAACTTCTCCAGCATGACCGCCGCGGTCTTGGCCTTCTCCTCGTCGGAGGTCGAGCCGAGCACGATCCCAACCCTTGGCGGCATGAACGCTCCTTGATCCGGTCCTGGTGGGGAGCATTCTAGACGGAACTAGGGAAGGCCTCCCCGTTTGGCCTCCTCGGCGGCGTCGGCGAGGCCGAGGCGCTCGAGCGCGGCCACGATCCAGGCGTGCTTGGCCTTGGAGAAGGCCACCGAGTCGACCGTCCCCCCGTCGACGATCGACCGCTTCAGCTCCTCGTACTCGACACGCAGGCCCGGGTCGGCGAGCAGGGCGTCGCGGAAGCCGCGCAGCGCCGCCACCTCGGAGCTGCCGGCCGGGACCACGTGGATGTGGACCCGGAACGAGGTGTCCCCGTGGCGGATGATCCCCTGGAGCATGGGCCGGGTCGGCGGGAACGCCGTGGAGACCGCCTGTCGCTGGAAGCCGAGGGCGAGCAGGTCGTCGGTGACGGCCGGGATCTCCTCGGACGGGGTCGGCAGGAGCAGGTCGACGGTGCCCTTGCCGGCCAGGCCGGGCACGGCCGAGCTGCCGACGTGCTCGGCGACGGCGCCGGGACGCTTGGCGGCGACCAGCTCGGCGACCCGCCGGGCCACCTCGGGTGCGGCCGCGTTGTGCTGGTGGACCACGATCGGGACCCGGCAGTAGGGCAGGATCGGGGTCACGCTGGCGAGGCGGCGATGTCGCGCCGGTAGTGGACACCGCCGAACCGGACCAGGTCGGCGGCCTGATAGGCCCTGGCCCTGGCGTCGGCCAGGTCGTCGCCGAGGGCGGTGACCCCGAGCACGCGCCCCCCGGCGGTGCGGACCCGGCCGTCCTGGTCGAGCGCCGTGCCGGCGTGGAACAGGTGGACGCCGGGCCGGGCCGCGGCCGCCTGGAGGCCGTCGACCTCGAGGCCGGTGCGGTAGGAGCCGGGGTAGCCGCCGGCGGCCAGCACGACGGTGACGCACGCCCGGGGGTCCCAGGAGACCTTGCAGCCCGACAGGGTGCCCTCGGCCGCCGCCCAGGCGAGGTCGGCCAGGTCGCTGGTCATCCGGGGCAGGATGACCTGAGTCTCGGGGTCGCCGAAGCGGCAGTTGAACTCGAGCACCCTTGGGCCGGCCGAGGTCAGGGTCAGGCCGGCGTACAGCAGGCCCTGGTAGCGGGCGCCCCGGCGGGCCAGCTCGGCCACGGTCGGCTCCAGCACGGTCCGGCGGATCTCCTCGACCAGGTCGTCGCCGACGTCGGGCAGGGGCGAGAAGGCGCCCATGCCACCGGTGTTGGGCCCGGTGTCGCCGTCGCCGACCCGCTTGTGGTCGCGGGCGGGGGCCAGGGGGAGCACGGTGCGGCCGTCGGTGACCGCGAACACGCTGGCCTCCGGCCCCTCCAGGAACTCCTCGAGCAGAATGACCTGGCCGGCCTCGCCGTGGACCTTGCCGACGAGGGCGGCCTCGATGGCGGCGCGGGCGGCGGCATGGTCGCCGGTCACGGTCACGCCCTTGCCGGCGGCCAGCCCGTCGGCCTTGACCACCCAGGGCGGGCCGAAGTCGTCGAGGGCGGCGACCGCCGCGGCCGGGTCGGTGAAGGCCTCGGAGCGGGCCGTGGGCACCCCGGCGGCGGCCATGACCTCCTTGGCGAACGCCTTGGAGCCCTCGATGCGGGCGGCGGCGGCGGTCGGGCCGAACACCGGCAGGCCGCGGTCCAGGAACTCGTCCGCGACCCCGGCGACCAGGGGCTGCTCGGGGCCGACGATGGTCAGGTCGATCCGCCTGGCCTCGGCGAAGCTGGCCAGCCCGGCCGCGTCGGTGGCGCCAACCCCGGGGACGTTCTCGGCCACCTCGGCCGTACCGGCGTTGCCGGGCACGGCGAACAGCCGGTCGACCTCGGCGCTCTGGGCCAGGGTTGCCAGCAGGGCGTGCTCGCGCCCGCCGCCGCCGACGACCGCGATCCGCATCGTCACTCCTCTCCAGTGCCTCGCAGCAGGGTCTGCTCCCGGCCGGGGCCGATGCCGACGGCGGTCACCGGCACGCCGCCGAGCTTCTCCACGGCGTCCACGTACACCCTGGCCGCCCGGGGCAGGTCCTCCAGCCGGGTCGCGCCGCTGATGTCCTCCCGCCAGCCCTCGAAC
>JASLIH010000158.1 GCA_030152105.1 Actinomycetes bacterium | reverse complement strand
TACAGCCGATAGCGCAAGATCGCCGCCCCGGTGGCCAGCGGCAGCAGCCCCGTGCAGACACCCAGGGCCACATCGACCAGGGTGGCGCTGTCCAGCAGGAACAGGCCGGTCAGGGCGACCAGCAACGCCACCGCGGCCAGGGCAGCCCCCCAGGCAAGCCAGCGCAGCTGCTGCCGCTCGGTCCCGCGGGCGCGACGAAAGCGCCCCACCAGCGACACGGCCCCGACGACCAGCGAGACCAGGATGACGACCGCGGCGGCCGGTTGGGCGACGTCCAGCAGGCCACGAGGCAGGAACGGGACGGCCAGCGGGTTCCCGATGGCCGGGAACTCCGGATACAGCGGTGCCGGGTGGACGACCGATGTCAGCAGCCACACCACGGCCGCGGCCGCCGCGACCCTGGCCCACCAGCGCCAGCGACGCGAGGGCAGCGACCCGGTCGGGGTAAGCAGCAGGACGAAACCGGCGCACGACAGCCCGATGAGGGTGATGCCGGTGTGGAATCCGGCCAGGTAGGCGGCGGCCGGCAGCGCCCCCGGCCGGGCCACCAGACCGTAGCGGGTGTACCCGAAGGACAGGCCCCACAGGGTCAGCGACAGCCCCAGGCCGAGCAGCAGCCAGCCCACCGGGTGGCGGGGCCGGCGGCTGGCCAGGACCGCCCCGACCGTGGCCGCGCTCACCGCCGCCGCCGTCTGGGGGATGCTGCTGAGGTGCAACCAGGCCATCTCGGCCAGGCCGGCACGGCGCAGCAGCTGATCGAGCCAGGCGACCGCGGGGATGGCGAGCAGGGTCAGCGCCCACAGCGCCCACCCCAGCCCGGCCGGCCACCACCGCGGCCACGCCGCTCTCGCGCCTCGGGTCATCCCCATGGTCGTCGGCGCATGCAGGCCCCCTCCGGATCGGTCACCGTCCCAAGCGTCCTCGGTCACCTGCCAGTGTGACCCGCCTCCGTACCGAGAGCGTTACGGACACCGGTACGGCCACGACATGCCGGCCACCTGGCGGGCGATGAGGAGTTGACGGCCCCCCTCGGGGGAGTGGAGCGGCCACGCCGAGCCTTCTGGCGGACCTGCGGTCCGCGCCGCCTGCGGCGGCGATCTGATCCTGACGTGGTGGCCACCCAGGGTGGTACGGCATGACCAAGGCCGCAGCTACGGCGGGCCGGTCGGAGGTCGTCTGGTTGGCGGTCGTTGCGGCCTTCAGGTTCGCTGCTGAGCCAGGGTCACACCAGCCGTTCCCGACGGCGCTTGGGGTCGTAGCCACAGCGATGCCTGGGTCGGCTGCATGCTCTGGTCGACCACCGCCAGCAGGTCAGCCGTGAGGGTGTCGAGGTCGACCTGGTCGCGCAGACGGGCCCCGAACCCCTCGATGATCCGGGCGGCATCGTGGCGGCGGCGGTTGAAGCGCCGGTCGACCGCCCCCTGGACCCGGCGGCGGGCCGGCTGGAAGGCGGCGGCCACGGCCAGGGTGGCCGCGGCCACGACCAGGCTGGAGTCCTGGCCCAGCAGCCGGCCCAGGCCCAGGACCACGGCCGCGTAGCCGAGCCCGAGCAGGACCGTGAGCAGCCCGTAGGCCAGGGTGCGGCTCACGATCCGGTCCAGGTCGTACAGCCGGTAGCGCAGGATCGCCGCCCCGGCGGCCAAGGGCAGGAAGGTGGTGGCGCCGGCGGAGATCCAGTCGGCCAGCCGGCTCCCCAAGGCCAGCAGGACCGCGTAGGCCAGATACGCCACACCGGTCAGGGCGGCGGCCAGCGTCACCCAGCGGAGCTGCAGGCGCTCCAGGCCGCGGGCACGGCGGTAGCGCACCACCAGCGACCCGCCACCGACCAGGATGATCAGGACGGCGACGGCCTGGGCGAGCACGTTGGCCGCCCGCAGGGCGCCGCCGTAGCAGAGCGGGTCCAGCGGGCCCCGGACCGACATGCGCACCGGGTCCAGCGATCCCGGCGCCACCATGGCCGAGACCAGGACCACGGCCAGGGCGCCGGTGGACACCCGTCCCCACCAGCGCCAGCGCCGTGTCGGGGGCGAACCGGTCGGGGTCAGCAACAGGATGAACCCGATGATGGCCAGGGACAGGTAGATCATCGGCCCGTAGACCCGGGCGTAGAGGTTGGCGGCGGGCAGCGCCCCGGGACGGACGACCAGCCCGTAGGTCACATAGGAGTTGATCACCCCGCTGGCGGTCAGCGAGAGGGCAAAGCCCAGCAGCAGCCAGCCCACCGGGTGGCGGGGGCGGCGGCTGGCCAGCACCGCCCCGACCGTGGCCGCGCTCAGCACCGCCACCACCGGGCCAACGACACTGCCCGGGACCAACACGACCAGGTCAGGCCGGCCGGCCCGGATCATCAGGCGATCAATCCAGGGCACCACGGCCAGGCCGAGCATGGCCAGCCCCCACAGCCCCCAGGCCAGCCCGGCCGCCCAACGGCGTGGCCAGCCCAGTCCGGCGGCAGACGTCACCGCCATGGTCCTGGTCCGGGCAGGCAGGCTCACCGTCTGCTCCTCGGCGCGAGCGATGCTGGCATTGCCATCCTGGCAGGTCAACGGTACGGGATCGTTACGACCCACCCCGCCCCTAAGCTCCACCTGGCCTCCTCGGCAAAGAGGCCAGGACTCGTGCTCACTCCAGGATATTGCGGCTCTGACGCTCGCCCGTCACCTGCACGACCTGCGACCTGCACAGCGCTCACGCGCGTGTACTCCGCGACTACCTGGAGTAGCGCTGGGTCCTGGCCACCGCTCGCCTCACCGCCCCCTCGGGGGAGTGGAGCGGCCGCGCCGAGTGGTGCGCTTCGCGCGATTGATAAACGGCCTGTCCGCGTCTTCTGCGGACCTACGGTCCGCGCCGTCTTCGACGGCAATCTCAGCCTGACCCCGTGACCACTCAGGTGAGTAGTGGCCCACTGACGCTCCACTGGTCCGATTCCATGAGGCCGAGCGAGCAGGCCCCGGTGCGTTGTACCGCATCGTGTGTCCGGGTGCGGGAGCAGCTGGCGGTCTTCGAGCGGGAGCGTCTCTCTGGTGCTGTGGGAATCCTTGTTGCGGCCAGATGCCACCAATCACGGCTCTGTGGCGTGCTTCTCTGTGTGTGGCTCTCAGAGAGACGGAGGCGATGACCGGCGGCGGCAGCTTCGAGGAGCTCGACACAGGAGCCATCAGCCGGCTCCTCGGCCAACTGTTCCTGGTCACCGGTGACCTGCATGAGGCCGAGGACGTCGTCCAGGAGGCGTTCGCCAGGGCGTCGGTCCGCTGGTCATGGCTGCGGGACTACAACGCCCCCGAAGCCTGGGTGCGGCGGGTGGCGATGAACCTGGCCACCGATCACGCCCGCACGCTGCGCTGCCACGCCAAGGCACTCCTGCGGATCGGGCCTCCGCTTGAGGCCCCTGAGGCATCGGTCGAGACCCTGGTCCTGGTCGAGGCGCTCCGCACCCTGCCGGTCCGCCAGCGCCAGGCGATCGTCCTGCACCACCTGGTCGGCCTGCCGGTCGAGGAGGTCGCCCAGACACTGCGGGCGCCGACCGGGACGGTCAAGAGTCTGCTGGCCCGCGGCCGGCGGGCGCTGGCGGCCAGGCTCGGGGAGGCCGAGGAGGTGCTGGACCGCCCATGAGTGACCTGCAGACACGGCTCCAGCGGGCGGCCGAGGAGGCCGCCCAGCTGGGTCGCCCATCCGGACCCGGGGCGGCGATCCGGCGAGGCCGGCAGCGGCGACGGCGCCTGCTCGGCGGGACGGCCTCGCTGGTCGCCCTGGTGCTCCTGGCAGGGGCGCTGGGCACCGGCCCTCTGGCCAGCCGCCAGACCCCGCTTGCTCCGGCCCCGACTGTGACCACCTTGCCGACGGCCACCTCGGTCATCCGCAACCCGGCGGCGGTCAAGAAGGTCGTCAAGGTCGACGCCCAGATCCACCTCGGGTCAGCAGGCTTCCCCGACCCTTGGGGGATGGCTAGCGACCTGACCAGTCAGATGAAGCAGTGCGAAGGCGGTACGGCCCAGGTCCGGATGTGGGCCATGGTGCTGGGGGAGACCTGGGTGCTGGCGGCCAAGGAGCCGCTCCCCGGCAAGAACTGGATCTGCTGGTCAGACGGCCTCTGGGACAAGGGTGGAGGAGCCCTGTTCGGCGGCCACGGCGGTCACGGCGGGTCCAAGAACCGGCTCAAGCTGCTCCAGGCCAGCATGGCGTCCGACAACATGGGTGACAAGGGCACGCTGGCGGTAGTCAGTGGCCCCGTTACCAGACAAGCGGTCCGGCTGCAGATCCTGTTCCGGAACGGATTCCGGATTGACATCGTGCCCCTTGAGCTCGGACCCCAGTTTCCGGTCAAGTTCTACGCCGTTTCCTACCTTCTACCAGTAAAGAAGGCCTGGATGCCCTCACGCGTGGTCGCCTACAACCAGGCCGGCCGCAAGATCGCCGAATGCTGGTCAACCGTCGGCCCGGGCAACGCCTGTGGCCGCGCCCTAGGCGTCCGCTAACCACCATGACAACGGCACCCTCCAAATCGTAAACATGCCGGCGCGCCGGTCACTCGTGGCGGCCCACGGCCCGATCCTGGATCACCCGGCGCCCTCGGGGGAGTGGAGCGGCCAGGCCGCGAGGAGCGCTTCGCGCGATTGATTCATCGGCCTGTCCGCGTTCTTGGCGGACCTGCGGTCCGGGCCGTCTTCGACGGTGATCTCAGCCTGCCCTGCTTGCCACGCAAGGTGGTATGCAAGACGACATGGGAACCTGGACGGTCAAACCCAGAGCTACACTTGCCTGAAATAGGCAATATGTATGGGTATCCTGCCTTACGACCAGCGTGAATGGTTCAGACCAAGCCATGGCTCGCCAATAGCGACCCTTCGTGGCCTGACCAAGAAGCACGGTGTTCGCCCGGGCGGCCAGCCTGCCGAGGATCAGGCCGCACGACGTGCGCCACTGCTACGCCAGCGCCGCCCTGGCCGCCGGCATCCCAGCCAAGGTCGTCTCCGAGCGCCTCGGGCACGCGACCATCGCCATCACCATGGACACCTACAGCCATGTGCTGCCCGGCCTGGACGCCGAGGCCGCCGGCACGGTCGCCAGGCTCATCTTGGGCGACCGCGACCGAGAGCCGGCGCGTCCCGTTGACAAGGCGTTGACAACCGACCATCCGACCCCGAGCAGGCGAAAGGAGGTGAAGCGCGAAGCACCTGGTCAGAGGGGTGTGCGAGCGGGGGGATTCGAACCCCCACGTCCGAGGACACCGGGACCTAAACCCGGCGCGTCTGCCGGTTCCGCCACGCTCGCACGCTGCGGCGAGCTTACAACAGCGGGGTCGGGGGCCTGTTCCCGCTGGGTCGGGCGATGTCCTCCGGGGTATCGGCGGCCCAGGTGTACTCACGGGGCCACCACTGGGCCAGGTCGGCGAAGGCGGAGAACGCCCGGTCGACCGGCACGGGACGGTCACGGCCTGGCGGATCGGCGCGTCGGCCGGTCGCCGCGCCTCAGGTCTTCTCGGCC
>JASLIH010000149.1 GCA_030152105.1 Actinomycetes bacterium | reverse complement strand
AGACCGATGATGGCCAGGGTGCGGGCCGACGCGGCGTCGTCCTTGGCCTGGTCCCGCTCGGCCGCCAACGCTGCATTGATGCGGGTGGTCTCGCGGTCGGCCCGGGTGGCCAGCTGGCCCCCGGTGGGCTGCTTGACCGGGTACTGGATCTCGGCCGGGTCCTTGACCTCGTCGAAGGTGGTGGGCCCGGACTTGAAGGTCTGGTCGATCTTCTGCCCCTTGATGGTGCCGGTGAAGTGGAAGCTGTAGGCGCCCGGGGCAGTGGGGATGAACCAGGCCCGGTAGTCGCCCGGGGTGCCGAACTCGCCGACCTCGAAGTTGGGCTCCATGGCGAGCTGGAGGGGTTCGGCGGTGCCGGTGGTGACCTCGACCTTGAGGGTGTTGGCGAGGTCGGTGACCGGCTTGTCCTTGGCGTCGGCGAGGAGGAGCTGGACGCTGTTCTTCTCACCGGCGTAGGCAGGCTCGTCGCCGAAGCCGACCACAAAGTGGTACTTGCCGACCGTCTTCTCCTCGTGGGCAGAGGCGGGGCCAGCAAACAGGGGGACCAGCAGGGCGGCCAGGGTCGCGGCGACCGTGGCCGCCAGCAGGCGTTGTCTCATGACTGCTCCTTGGTGGTGGGCGGTTGCAGGCGTCGACGTTCGCCGCGCCCGCGAGCCAGAGGGAGGCCGGATCGCCAGCGCTAGTGCACCAGCAAGGCTCCGCCGAGAGCATGCGGGGGGAGCTGGCTGGGCGCGGGCTATCCGGCGGCCATGGAGCAGGGTGGGGCGCGGCTGCCCAGACCAGCGGCCAGCAGCTGGCTCGGCCAGGCAACCACCAGGTCCAGCAGCGGCAGGCTGGCCCGCACCAGGCGGCCGGGTGACCGACGCAGGGCCCGGCCCACCGCCTCAGCCGCCTGGCCGGCCAGCGTGACCACCACGGCCAGGACCAGCGCGATCGCACCCTGGACGACGACACCGGTGACCAGGAGCCGACCGTCCAGCAGGGCATGGGGTGCGATGCCGGCCTCCAGCCGCTCCAACGCCTCCTGGACCAGGTAGATCGCGATCTGGAAGCTGGCGAGCTGGCCGGCTACGTGACCCAGGCGCTCACCCGGTTGCGGGCGACCGGTCAGCAGGCCGGCCTGGAACCGCCGGCCCAGGGTTGCCGCCAGCGAGGCCAGCCCGAGCACCACGGCGGCCGCGATGGCCGCGGTCCAGTAGGCGTGGCCGGTCGCGCCCAGCAGCGCCACCCGGACCGTTGGCTCGGGCACGGCCAGGACGTAGGCCACCATGTGGCCGATGACCGCTCCGGCGACGGCCACGCCGGTGAGCGGCAGCCGATGGGTGAGCTGACGCCAACGCATGCCCGAAGCATAGGTGGTCGACCGTCGCGGGTCACGACCCGAACGAATCGCCTGACCACGTCAGCCTGCAGCAACCGCTGTCGGTCGGGTCACGATGCGTTGGGTCGGCTTGTGATCCAGGTGGTGGAGCACCGGTCGCGCGTACCCACTGGACATGAACGACGCCTTGTGGACCGTCACCTCCAGATCATCAACCAGGATGCTGGCCGCAGGAGAGCCCCGGGGCAGCACGATCTCCAATGTGAGGGTGGCATTGGGCCGGTGGGCACGGTGGGTGACCTCGACCTGCCGCCACTCACCGCGACCCAGGACCGTCCCAACCGAATCTGTGGCGTAGCGCCTGCCGCCCAACGACTCCACCAGGTTGACCTCCAGCAGAGCGCCTGGCCGGTTGGCCCGGACCCAGACACGTGCGGCATAGCTGTGTCCTGGCCTGCACCGCAGCACCGCGGGCAAGGCCATTCCCTGATTCGCGGTCCCGACGCCGTCGAAGCGTGCCGCCCATCGTCCCTGCCTTGCTTGTGCGTCACGCTCGATTCCGGCCGGTCCGATGGGCCGCCAACCGACCTGCCTCTACGGTCCAGGTCGACTTTGAGGCCGAGGCTGGCCTGCTCGGCTTCTCCGGCCAAGGGCAGCTGCGCATCTTCGGCCCGTCCAACGAGAAGTACGCCATCCGGGGCGGCTGCGACCAGCTCCCCACCCGGCTCTCCGCCCAACTCCAGGGGCAGATCGAGCTTGGCCAACAGCTGGTTGCCGTGCGCCAGGGCGGCGGCACGGTCACCCTCGACAAGGTAGTCCTGGCCGTGCCGTTCTCGATCCTGCGCTCCTCGGTCGACTTCTCCGGGGCCGGGTTCCGGCCGCTTAAGCAGACCGCCATCCGCGAGCTCGGCATGGGGACCAACTCCAAGCTGCACGTCCAGTTCACCGACCGCCACTGGGAGGGGCTGGGCTGCAACGGCGAGACCTTCGCCGACACCGGTTACCAAACACCTGGGACGAGTCCCGGGCCCAGGGAGGCCGCTCCGGCATCCTGGTCAACTACACTGGCGGCTCTGTCGGGGCGGGCTTCGGCTCTGGCTCGCCGACATCGCGGGCCAAGCAGTTGCTGGCCCAACTGGAACCGCTCCTGCCCGGGATCACGGCCAAGTGGAACGGCCGAGCCACCGTCGACTTCTGGCTCGGCAATCCCTGGTCCAATTCGCCAGCGAGCACACCTCGGTCAACTCCCAGGGCTACCTCAACGGCGCAGTCGAGACCGGCCAGCGAGCCGCCCAGGAACTGCTCTCGGCCTAACCTCAGTGCCACGCTGCCGTGTCCTGCCCCGGGACGTCGCGACCGTCGCCGCGGTGATGTGCATCGGGCGGCCAATGCCGCAGCCTGCTTATCGACCGCCCTGTGAGGCAAGAACGGTTCGATGAACCAAGACGTAGTCGTCGCGGTGAGCCCTGACGCACCTGCGGCCAAGCTGCGACTCATCGCCCGCTGAAAGGAGCACGCCAGCATGCGCGGAGCTGTCCTGTACGCCCCCGGCGATGTCCGGGTGGAGGAGCGTGACGACCCCAGGATCCTCGAACCAACCGACGCCATCATCCGGCTGCCCGCGACCTGTGTCTGCGGCTCGGACCTGTGGCCCTATCGCGGGATCGAACCGGTCGACGAGCCGTTCCCGATGGGCCACGAGTACGTCGGCATCGTCCAGGAGGTCGGTAGCCAGGTCAGGAACATCAGGCCCGGCCAGTTCGTCGTCGGCTCGTTCTTCGCCTCCGACAACACCTGCGAGATCTGCCAGGCCGGCTACCAGAGCTCCTGCATCAACGGCAAGCCGATCGGCGCCGAGGGCGCTCAGGCCGAGTCCCTGCGTGTCCCCTTGGCCGACGGCACCCTGGTCGCCACCCCCGACATCCCCGCCGACGACCTGATCCCGAGCTTCCTGGCCGCCTCCGACGTGCTCGGCACCGGCTGGTTCGGCGCCGTGGCCGCCCACGCCGGGCCGGGCAAGACGGTCGCGGTGGTCGGTGACGGCGCCGTCGGGCTGCTGGCCGTGCTGGCCGCCAGCCGGCTCGGCGCCGAGCGCATCATCGCCATGAGCCGCCACCAGCCTCGCCAGCAGCTCGCGATCCAGTTCGGCGCCACCGATATCGTCACCGAGCGCGGCGACGAAGGCGTGGCCCGGGTAAAGGAGCTCACCGGCGGGCTGGGGGCGCACTCGGTGATCGAGGCGGTCGGCACCCAGGAGTCGATGCTGCAGGCCATCGGCTCCACCCGGCCGGGCGGCCACGTCGGCTACGTGGGGGTCGCCCATGAGGTCGAGCTGCCCGGCGAGGAGCTGTTCTTCTCTCATGTGCACCTGCATGGCGGGCCGGCCCCGGTGCGCCGCTTCCTGCCCGAGCTGATCGACCTGATCTGGAACCGCCAGATCGACCCGGGCAAGGTCTTCGACCTCACCCTCCCGCTCGAGCAGGCCGCCGAGGGCTACAAGGCCATGGACGAACGTCGCGCCATCAAGGTGCTGCTGCGACCGTAGACGGCAAAGCTCGCGGTAGTCCCCAGCGGTTGACGCGAGATGGAAGCATCAGCCGGACGCGAACGCGAGAAGCTCCGCGTTGCGAGGGAGCACCGGGAGGGCCCGAGGCTGGGTCAGCGGTCGATGAGTCGCTGGAGGTGCTCGGGGTACCGGGCTCCCTGCACCTGGACCTGCGCGGCGGCGCCCTCGATCTCGCCGAGGTCGTCGGCGGTCAACTCGACGGCGGCTGCTGCGAGGTTCTCGTCCAGGCGTTCCACTCGACGGGTGCCGGGGATCGGCACGATCCAGGGCTTCTGGGCGAGCAGCCAGGCGAGCGCCACCTGGGCCGGGGTGGCGTTCATCTGTGCCGCGATCCTTCCCAGCAGGTCGACCAGGGCCAGGTTGGCCTTCCGCGCCTCGGGGGTGAAGCGAGGGATCGTGCTGCGAATGTCGGAGCTGTCGAAGGACGTCACCGCGCTGATCTTGCCGGTGAGGAACCCCTTGCCGAGAGGGCTGAAGGGGACAAAGCCGATCCCGAGCTCCTCCAGGGTCGGGATGATCTCGGCCTCGGGCTCCCGCCACCACAGCGAGTACTCGCTCTGCAGGGCGGCGACCGGTTGGACGGCGTGGGCACGCCGGATCGTCTGTGGGCCAGCCTCGGACAGGCCGAAGTGCTTGACCTTCCCCACCCCGATCAGGTCCTTGACCGCTCCGGCGACGTCCTCGATGGCCACCTCGGGGTCGACGCGGTGCTGGTAGAGCAGGTCGATGGCGTCGACGCCGAGGCGCTGGAGCGAACCGTCCACCGCCTGGCGGATGTGCTCGGGGCGGCTGGAGAGGCCGACCTGCCGGCCCTCTTGGTCGAAGCGGAACCCGAACTTGGTGGCGATGACCACCTGGTCGCGGAAGGGGGCGAGGGCCTCACCGACGAGCTCCTCGTTCACGAACGGGCCGTACACCTCGGCGGTGTCGAAGAACGTCACGCCCCGCTCCACCGCCGCCTGGATCACCGCGATGCCCTGCTGGCGGTCCACAGCCGGGCCGAGGCCGGAGCTGATGCCCATGCAGCCGAGCCCGATCGCCGAGACCTCCACGCCGCTGTCCCCGAGCCTGCGCTGTTCCATTCCCTCATTCCTCTCTTGCTGGCTTCCGGCGGGCCGATGCGCCATGCCCGCTTGTCAGTCCTGAAGAGCACGTCCCAGCGTTGCCGCTGATCAGCCTGTTTCGCAAGGGCTGGAGATTGGTCGGTCCGCCGTCCGTAACGTTGCCGAGACGCAGGCGGGACAGACTGGCGGGTGATTGCGACGCTGGGAGGGTGGCGTGCCCGGGGGCGAGCTACGTGCAGCTAGGACGATGGCGCCGACTCCTGCCGACCAGAGGGCCGGGGCGGACCTGGCCAGCCACCGGTTCCGCTATTCGGTCGGCTGGCTGGTGGCCTTCATCCTGGCCGCCGGCGCCGCGTTCGTCGTGCTGCGGCTGGCGACCCCGAGCGACGGCACCCAGGTGCCGCCGCGTACCTGGGCCTGGACCGGCGCTGGTGTGCTGGTCCAAGCGCAACCGGACAGCACGCTGCGTGACGGCGACCTGGTCACGGCCATCGACGGCGTCGCGCTCGGCAAGAGCGAGGGCGGCTGGCATGCGCCCGCCCACCGGCCCGGTGACCGGCTGGTCTACCAAGTGAGCCGCGCCGGGCAGACCCGAGAGGTGCCCGTCGTCCTGCGGCGGGCCGAGGTGGCCGGTCGGTTGCTGCAGGCGTGGGGAACGGTCCTGTTCGTGGTCGCGCTCTTCGTCGTGGTGGTGTACCTGTACGCACGGCGGCCGGGCCCGGCGACCGGGGGGCTGCTGGTGCTTGGAAGCGGGCTGCTGAGCAGCGACCTGGCGATCGAGATCGGCGTGTCCGCAGTGGACGCCCGCGGCGGCCCGGTCCTGTGGCTGTACGTGTTCAACACCCAGGTCGTGTACCTCATTGGCTGGGCGGGGCTGGCGGCGTTCGTGATGCTGTTCCCGCGCCCGTGGTCGCCGCTGACGCGCCACCGCTGGCTGCTGTGGATGGTGTGCGTCACCCCGGTGGCGTTGGTGGTGGCGTTGGCGCTGGTCGCGTTGCGCGGTGTCGGCCTGACCCAATGGGTCGGTCGCGTCATCGCCGGAGAGACGTTCATCTCTATGGCGGTGCTGGGGGTGGGCATCGTGGTGGCGATGGTCCGCTACCTGACCGCCACCGACCCCATCGGCCGTCAGCAGCTCAAGTGGCTCGCGGGTGGCGCCTTCGTCTCGGGCACCCTGGCGCTGACGGTGTGGTTCCTGCCACAACTCGTGTTCGGCGAGGGCCTGCTCCCGGCCGAGTGGCTGGGCTTCTCCGGCCTGCCGCTGGTGGCGGGGCTGACGGTTGCGGTCCTGCGCTACCGGCTGTTCGACGTGGACCGGATTGTCAGCCGCACGCTGGCCTATGGGCTACTGACGGTGCTGCTGGGCGGCGGCTACGCCGCGGTGGTCCTGGGCCTCGGCCAGCTCCTCGGTCACGAGTCCAGCCTGGTCGTGGCCGCCGCCACCCTCGCCGTGGCGGCGCTGTTCCAACCGGCCCGCCGCCGCGTCCAGGCGCTGGTCGACCGGCGCTTCAACCGCCGCCACTACGACACCACCCAGACGGTCGCGGCGTTCAGCGCCCGGCTGCGCGAGCAGATCGACCTGGACACGCTCTCGGCCGAGTTGCTGGCAGTGGCGGAGCAGACGATGCAGCCGACTCAAGTGTCGCTATGGCTGCGACCACGGGCCGGCCGTCTGGCACATCCCATCCATTGACGCATACCAGCTCTCGGCGGCCAGCCTCGACCAGGTCCAGGACCTTGCGGCGGAACTCCGGCGGATCGCCTCGCCGTCCCGTGCCACTCTCCTTCCGGCTCGAGTGGTACAGGAATCCAACAATCCACCTCTTCAGAACCCGGGACACACCACTTCTCAAAGGCAGCCGATGTCTACATCACCTTGAATCGAGTTCTGAAGGAGAACGGAGATGTAGAACGCGCCGCCGCCTACTACTATCGCCAGAGGGTCTGCCAGCGGCGCGCCCGGGCGTCGCAGTTGTCGGCTCTGCTGGAGCGAATCTTCTTCGATTGGCTGGTCGGCTACGGCGAGAAACCGATCAGGACGGTCTATGCGGCAATCCTGACGATCGTGGCATGTGCCCCGACATATCTCCTGCTTGGTCGTGCTTCCCCGGTCGGTCCAGGACCTCGGAGGCGCCGCCCCGGAGAACCTGCAGACGCTCGGGAAGCTGCCGACCGCGCTCGAATTGAGCCTCATCGCCTTCGTTGGGGCCGACATGAACACCTGGCGCCTGACCGGTTGGGCACGCACGCTTATGGCCGTGGAAGCGCTGCTCGGCGTGATCCTGCTAGCGGTGATACTGATCGGATTCAGTCGCAAGGTGATCAGAGACTGAGAAAGGCCCTACGTAGGATCGATAGCTGCACTCCGGAGGAATGCGATGGCTGATGCAGGCCGCGCTGCTCGACGCTCACTCGAGCGTGTGAACTTCAACTTCACCGCAAAGTGCAACATGGCCTGCAGGTTTTGTTATGTGCCCTTCGATGGCGAGGAAGGATCGGAGGTCGAAGCATTCGCCGTGGTCGACGAGCTCCTGGCGCGAGATGTCAAGAGCATCACCTTTGCGGGCGGCGATCCACTAATGTATCCGTACCTCCAAACGCTCATCAGTCGTGTGAAAGACACAACCCAGAGGTGTTCATGCAACTGGATACGAATGCTTTACAATTTCAGCATCCCGACTTGCCAGCCTTCACGGTTTGGTCGATCTCTACGGCATCCCCTTGGATGCCGTATCGGGTCTACACTGTGGATCCCCATCGCCGAGATCGGTACCTGGAATTGGGCAACATGCTTCGCGACGCCACGATCCTTGATCGATGGGATCAGCATCTTGACGCTCAGCGGAACCGACATCGGTACGAGCAGCGTCAGACTTCCCCGTAACGTATGCGGCAGCGGATAGCGTCGCGTACAGGTTGGTATGCTTCCCCCCGGGCTCGCGGACCTGGGTCTGCCAGGAGGAGCCGTCTGGGGGGCACATGGCGATGCATTGGCCGGGCTCGACCGCGCGCGGACCGTAGCCCCTCGCTCGCCAGCGCATTCCAGTAGCCGAATTCGTGGAGTCCGGCTGGTAACGGGGGGAGGACCTCCATGACCGATCTGTTCGTCCGCCAGGACATCTGGGCCCTCGAGCAGGAGCAACCCTGGCACCCGATCACCCACGCCTACGCGCTCGCGGTCCGCGAGATGCGAACACGGCCACCAGACCACCCCACGAGCTGGACGTACCAGACCGCCGTGCACTGGAAGACCGGGTCGAACCCCGGTCCCTTCATGAACCAGTGCCAGCACAACACCTGGTTCTTCTTCCCCTGGCACCGGATGTTCCTGTACTGGTTCGAGCAGACCGCGCGCTCGATCATCCGGACGCTCCCGGAGGTCGACGAGCCGACCAAGGACACCTGGGCGCTGCCCTACTGGGACTACTGGGACCCCCGGCCCCCGGGAGCGACCCAGCCGCCTCCCTTCAAGGACAGCCTTCCGCCCCCGTTCCGCGCCACCACCATGCCCAACGGCGAACCCAACCCGCTGTTCGAGCCGCTGCGAAATCGAGCCCGCCCCAGGAAGGCCCTACCACCGCAGCCGATCGTGCCGCTGGTGGCGATGAACCGGGGGGACCGCCTGCCGCGCCAGGTCACCTCGCCGATCAGGGCCCTGACGGAGCTGTTCTTCTCCGACCCGGCGGGGGTTGCCGGCGGCTTCGGCGGGCCGGTCACAGGGTTCCACCACTTCGGCGAGGACCCGCCCAACACCGCGGGCGCCCTGGAGATCACGCCGCACGGCTCGGTGCACAACGGCGTCGGCGGGAAGGATGGGCTCATGACCTTCCTTCGCACGTCCCCGGGCGATCCGATCTTCTGGCTCCACCACGCCAACGTCGACCGGCTGTGGGAGGTTTGGCTCGGACAACACGACCCGCAGAACCCGAGCGCTCGGACCAACCCGACCAACACCCGGTGGACGGGTTTCCAGTTCCAGTTCAAGGACGAGCACGACCAACCCGTCACGCGGATCAAGACCCCTGGCGAGGTCGTCGACCTGGCCAGGCTCGGCTTCAGATATGCGGACGTCTCGTTGCCAGCCGAACTTCAGGAGGCTGTTCCCATGCCGCTCGAGCCGGCTCCTGATCGACCCCCCGAGCTGGTGGGGGCCACCGACCAGCCGCTGGAGCTCACCGGCGACCGCGCGACCGTGCGGTTCCCGGTGTCCAGGCCGGCTGGTCCGCTCAGTAGGACGGAAGCTGCCACCCCGGCCCGGGTGTACCTCGTCGTGGAGGACGTCGAGGCCGACACGAACCCCGGCATTGTCTACGCCGTCTTCGCCAACGTGCCCGATGACGACGACGACCCCACCAACGACGCCCACTACGTCGGCAACCTCTCGTTGTTCGGGATTGAGAGCAGCAGGGACCTGGATCAGGACCATGCCGGCGGATTGCGGTTCGCCTTCGACATCACCGACCTCTACACCGAGCTCCGGGGCCAGGGGCGGTGGAACGAGGAGCAGGTCACGGTGACGTTCGAGCCGCTGGGGCTGGTGCCGGCCGGGGACGCGGAGGCGGCCGAGGCCGACCTCGAGCTCGACGTCGCGGAGGACGAGGAGGAGGTCGTGCCGCCCGTGACCGTCGGCCGGGTCAGCCTCTTCTACCAGTGAGTGCCACGCCCGTCACCGGCCGACCCCGACCAGACTGGCTGCAACGGACGGCATGGCGCCATCCCGAGTGGACGGTGGCGCTGGTCGCCCTGGCCTGCTGGGCGTTGCTGGCCGCGCTGCACGCTCGCGGCTCGGGCCTCCCCGACGGGCACGGCCCGGACGCGGCGCACACGGCGGCCGACCACATGGCCATGCACCACGCCGCGACCCAGCCGGCCGCCGAGCACACCGGTAGCTGGCTCGCCGCCCAGGGCAACTGGCTGTTGATGGCTCCGGCGATGATGCTGCCGTCGGCGCTGCCGGCCGCACGCCATGTCGCTCTGAACAGCCGGTGGCGCCGACGCCAGCGCGGCAGCGCGGTGTTCGTGGCCACCTACCTCGCCGTCTGGCTGCTGTTCGGTTCCGTCGTGGTCTCGATCGCCGGCTGGGCGCACCTGCCGACAGGCGCCAGCTGGCCGCTCGTACTGGCACTGGTGGTCGCCGCGGGCTGGGAGCTCACCGCGGTCAAGCGGCGCTGCCTGCGGGGCTGTCACCGGACCGTCCCTCTGCCGCCGGACGGTTGGAAGGCAGACGCCGCCTGCGCCCGTTTCGGGCTCCGCTACGGATGGTCCTGTTTCGGCGCGTGCTGGGCGCTGATGCTTCCCATGGCGCTCGCTGGCCATGCCAGCCTGCTGCTGATGGTCGTCCTCACGGCCATCGTGGTCGCCCAGGAAGGGTTGGTGAAGGGCACCCGGCTGGGAGGCGCGGCCGCGCTGGTCCTGGTGGTCGCCGCGGCGACGGTCGCCGTGGCCGCCTAACCATTCGCCGAGGAGCCGGCTACGGAGCGCGCGGCAGACGCAGCCACAGGGTATTCGGCAAGAGTGGATCTGGCCTTTGGCGGTCGGTCAGGTGGACGCCGGATCTGGCTTGCTGGTTGTGGGTGGGCTGGTGAGGGGTGGAGCTCGGTGCCGGGCCAGGACACTCGAGGACCCGGTCGGCGTAGCTGTGCATGATGCGCGTGGGCAAGTCGATCTGCGCGCCCTCGGTCCAGGGGTAGCGGAGGTCCTCGGTGGTGGCCATGGTCCAGGCGCCGGTGTTGGTCTTGGCCACCTGTCGCTGGAGCTGCCTGGCCGGACCGAACAGGTCCGCGCCGGAGCGTTTTCGTTGCTTGGTCAGGATCTGGTCGAGGGCGACGGCGGTCATGGCGGCCACGGTCATGCCCTGACCGTAGATCGGGTTGAACGTGCAGCTGGCGTCGCCGATGACGACGAAGCCTTCCGGCCACCGGCGCAGCCGCTCGAAATGCCGTCGCTGGTTGTCGGTGTTGCGGTAGCCGAAGATCGCCGACACCGGCTCGGCAGCCTTGATGGTCTCGTAGAGCAGGGGGCTGCGCAGGCCATGAGCGAAGTCGTTGAGGCCGAACAGCAGATCCCGCTCGGGGGAGGCGAAGGCCCCGAAGTTCGACAGGTGGGCGTCCCCACACAGCTGCACCCGGAGCCCAGCCACCGCAGTGTCGTCCATTTCGGCGGCCGGCGCCCATCCGGTGTGACTGTCCGGCGGCGTCTGGTCCCGCGCCTCCCTACCCCGCGCCCGCCGTTGCTCGACGCTCAGGTGCACGATCCTTCGCGCAGCCATCCGCCCGCACCTCCCCGTCACGGCGCCGTCCACCGTATCTGCCAAGGATTCAGAGCTTTCGGGCAATTGGCATCACCCTAAGGGGACGAAATCAGGGCCTGCACCATTTCATCCTGTTGGGGTGATGATCTGCGGTGCGAGGCATTGACATCGTGAGCCTGCCCGCGTCGGGTCGGAGACCGAATGGCCGAAAGGTTGACGGCGTGCAAGCTGTGACGGCGGAACGCACCCGGCGTTCGGGCCTGGGGCGCTTTGTGTCGGTGCTGGAGGGGATCCGGCCCTACCAGCGGGGTTGGCTGCAGGCCGACATCGTGGCCGGGATCACCCTGGCGGCGCTGGCCATCCCCGAGGTGATGGGCTACACCAAGATCGCCGGG
>JASLIH010000148.1 GCA_030152105.1 Actinomycetes bacterium | reverse complement strand
GTCCGAGGACCAGTACGCGGCCGACGAGTTCTTCTCCTAGGCGCTGATCGATCTGCACTCGGGGAGGCTACGGCTTCGGTCGGCGGCGTTCCCGTCTCTCCAGGCTGGACCCTCAGAGGCGCCCTTGGGGCATGTCTGGGGCGTGAAGGTGGTCAAGGCTCATATCGGCCTAGCCGTGCCCGGCCGGCCGATCCGTGTTCCTTCTGGAGGAACTGGTCAGCGTTGAACGGTGTAGTGCAGGTGCAGCACGCGGTCGCCCTGGATCACCACGTCGGGATCGTCGAGGAGGACAGTGCCGGTGTGGCTGCCGAAGAACCGCACCCCTTCACCCAGGACCACCGGGGCGACGTCCATCGCCACCTCGTCGACGAGCCCTGCCGAGAACGCCTGCCCGCCGACGTCGCCTGCGGTCACGCAGATCAGACCGTCCCCGGCGAGTTCCTTGGCGAGCGTGATGGCGGCCTCGACGGAGTCGGCCGTGTGGAACGGTGCGTCGGGGAACCTGGCGAGCCACTCTTCTGGCAGCGGCCGGTGGGTGACGACGACGAGCTCGTCCCCGGCGGCGGGCACGCCCGCCCAGCCGTCGGTGGTGTCGAACAGGTGGCGGCCGATCACCGTGACCTTGATGGCGTCCCAGAAGGGCTGGACGTAGTCCGCGGAGGCGCGGCTGACGTGGAACGGCCACTTGTCGTTGACGTGGACCGTCACGTCGCCGTTGCCGTACCAGTCGAACAGCGGCCCGACCGTGTCGTCGGGATAGGCGATGTAGCCGTCCACCGAAACCACCGCCTGTATGACAACTCTGGCCATCTCATTCGCTCCTTGGCTCATCCGAACGTCGGGACGCTCACCTGCTCCGGCTCCACAAGGAACGCCTCGCGGTCCTCGCGCGACGGATACGGCCGCCGGTCGCCGTCCCAGACGGTATCGACGCCGGCCCCCCGCTGGGTACCTGCTCGTTGGGCCAATCCTGGAAGCGGTGGAGTGGCTCGGTCTCCAACTCCTGCACAGCACGCCTCCTTGGCGGGATGCTAACCGACTTGCTCACGAGACCGTCCACGAACAGACGCGACAGGGCAGTACGGGCCCGGGATAGGGAAACGGCGAAGCTCCTGCTCAGGCACACCCCAGCGGACTCGCGGCTACGCGGCAGGAGGGGCTCGCAGAGGTTGAGGGCCTAGGGTGCCTTCACAGGGGTCTTGTTCGGTACCCAACGACAGCCACGGACAACGCCGATGCCTCTACGACCTGCACCGTTCTCTTCAGCCGCAGGTCACAATCCTGCGCGATCTAGCTTTGGGAGCAAGGGGTCGCATGATCCTGTACAGGCGCTTCTTGGTAGTCGGGGGTCCGGGGAGGCGACCATGAGCACGACACTGCTGGACAACCTGCGTCGAGGTCGCGGTCGGCCGGGTCCGCGACCCGGTCCAGCAGCACCTCCAGCGGCGGACCTGGACGGCCGGATTCTCTCGGCAGCAGCCACGCGAAGTCCTTGGACAGCTGGGCCTGCAGGTCGGCGAGCTCATCGGCGCTCAGGGTCTGCGCCAATGCCAGGAAGACCCCGCGAACCAGCCGCTCGGCGGTGGCTAGTCGAGCGTTCCGAACCGTGATATATCGGACCTGGCCCACCGGCCGATGATCACCTTGCATCAACGACCATTGCCCACGACCCACCATTACGCAGACCGTGCGACAGGCAGCCGGCACGACTCTCAAGCACTCGGTAGCTCGCCTGATGAGCACCACCATCCACCCGTTCGGCGCGGCCGAGGACGACTCCGCGGGCACCGAGGCAGGCACGCCGAACGGACCAGGTGATCCCTGACGGCGAACCGCAACCTGACCCTGCCACGCTCCTACTACCTGGTCGCGGTGGACTCCCGCGACGTCCGGTCACAGAGAACGCGTGCGCCTGTGCATCGGGGAGGTCATGGAAGGCCCCGATGCGCGATCCGACTTGAGTGGGGCGGCTTGTGAGCGACTATTTCGACGTATTTGCCGATGAGCAGCAATGGCTGGGCCAGCCGCCGCGTCGACGCCGTCGGCTGCTGGTGGGCCTGCCGCTGGTGGCGGCGTTGACGCTCGTTTCGCTGGCGGTTGCCGGACGCGACGACGTTCCTGCGCCGGCGCACAGGGTGCCTGCCGGTCCCACCGCCGAGCAGCAGGCGCTGGAGGCCGGACGCAGGGCGCTGGTGGCCTGGGGCCGCTTTGCGGTGACCAACAACCTCGGCACCCTGCGCGGGTGGTTCTGGCCCAACGGGCCGCAGTATCAGAGCCTGGCCCGCGAGGCCAAGCTGCGCCGCGGCACCAAGGCCCTGGGCCCGCCCGCCTACCGGTTCACCCTGGTCCGGGTCCAGGTGCTCAGCCCCTCATCACGGCAGCGGATCCTCCGCGGGCGGGTGCGCGTGACCCGACCCGGCGAACGCGGCCAGTCCTATGGCTGGGATGTGTGGATGCGCCGCAGCGGCGCGTCGAGTGATCGCTGGCGGCTGTGGAGCGTGACCGCGACGCACCGACCGCGAGCTGGCTCCGCCACCGATCCGGTGGTGGTGGCCGCCGGTGACATCGCCGAGGCCGGCGGGCACCAGTGGTTGACCTCACGCCGGGTGCGGGAGCTGGGCCCCGATCGCGTGCTGGTGCTCGGCGACAACCAGTACTGGAGCGGGACGCTGGCCCAATACCGGCGCTTCTACGGTCCGACCTGGGGCCGGTTCAAGGCCAAGACCAGGCCGGTGCCGGGTAACCATGAGTACCAGACCCCCGGAGCGGCTGGCTACTTCGCCTACTTCGGCAAGCGGGCGAGGCCCAACGGCCGCAGCTACTACAGCTTCGACCTCGGCGGCTGGCACCTGATCGCGCTGAACTCCAGCCTCGGCCACGGGCCCGGATCAGCCCAGGAGCGCTGGCTGCGGACCGACCTGGTCGCCACCGGCAAACGCTGCATCCTGGCCTACTGGCATTACCCGCGGTTCTCCTCCGGCGCCCATCAGGGCAGTTGGGGCTCGCTCGGCACCTTCTGGGACGACCTCTATGCCGCCCGCGCCGATGTGGTCTTGAGTGGCCATGAGCACAGCTACGAGCGGTTCGCCCCTCAGACGCCCTGGGCCAAGGCCAGCCGACAGGGGATCCGCCAGTTCGTGGTCGGGACTGGCGGCGCCGATCTGCTGGGCTTCGCCAAGCGCAAACCGAACAGCCAGCGCCGCATCAGCCATACCCACGGGGTGCTGGAGCTGGTCCTGCACCCGGCCAGCTACCGATGGCGGTTCGTGTCCGAGGACGGGGCCGTGCTTGACAGGGGCGGCCCGGTCGCCTGCCACTGAGCCGACACTGCCAGCTGAAGATGGGCGCGCACCTCTCCAGGCTCCACTCCTCCGCCCTTACAGTTCCGCTCGGTCCGTCTCTGGTCCGTGGAACCACGCGTACCTGCGGACAACCGCGGACCATCACAGACACTGATCGAGCAGCTCATGGATAAGTTCGCCAGCTCGCCTGACCGGCGTCCCCTCGCTTACAACGACGAGGTCACAGGTTCAAGCCCTGTCACGCCCACCACGTACGGCGCGAGCCGTCATGCGGTCGCCGGCGCCGGCGCCGCCGGCTTCGTGGGCTGCGCCCAGAGGGTGATGAGCACGAAGATGCCTGCGACCGGGACCAGGATAAAGAACAGGTACCCCCAGCCGTAGCCGGCGTCGCGCAGTCGTCGGACGGCCACGGCGAAGTACGGCAGCAGGACCGCGACGCCCCAGACACCGGCGAGCAGTGAACCGAGGTAGGCGTTGTCTCCGATCCGGATCACGTTGAGGAAGTTGAATGCGCCCGCGACGAGAAGGTTGAAGAGCGCCCACCACCAGAACTCGGGGCGCGTGGCGCGGCCGGTGAACTCGGCGTACTTGCGGAAGACGGTCTTGATGGCCTCGCCGAACGACATGGCCTCGGTCCTCTCGATCGGATGCGGCTCCACCATAGAGGCTCGTGATCAGCAAGCCAACGTCGAGCGTTCACCGTGGTCGTCAACGACTGCTGGCCACCCTGAGCGTCCCCCGTTCCCCAGGGCGTGTCAGGTCGTTGAGGAACGGGCCGACGCCTGCGTGGCCAGGAACGCCTCCCAGGTGCGGCCGCCGGCGGGGTGGTCGGGGGCCAGGTTGGCGCCGGCTCGGAGCGCGCGGGCGGCGTTGCCTGGGATGTGCACCGGGACGATCGGGCGGTGCTTGTCGTGGGCTCGCAGGTACCCGCGGAGCAGGGTGGCCATCTCCTCCACCCGGGGGCCGGCCAGGTCGGGGACCAGGCCGGCCGGGGGGCTGAGGGCGAGGTCGGCGAGCCGGGCCGCCACCTCGGCGGGGTCGATCGGCTGGAACCGGAACCCGGCCGGGACCGGGATCACCGGCAGCTTGGCCAGCTGCCGCACGGTCAGGAACAGCAGGTCGTGGAACTGGGTGGCCCGCAGCGTTGTCCACGGCAGGCCGGAGCCGGCGATGACCTGCTCGGCGGCCAGCTTGGACGCGAAGTAGCCGAACATGGCGCGGTCGATGCGGCTGGTGACCGGGACCCGGTCGGCCCCGACGACCGAGATGAAGACCAGGTGCCGGGC
>JASLIH010000124.1 GCA_030152105.1 Actinomycetes bacterium | reverse complement strand
TTGGTCTGGCTGGCCCAGAACCCGGACTCCTGGGGCGCCTCGTCGCCGGACGTCCCCTCCACGCCGCAGGCGGCCAGGAAGGCGGAGGCGCCGAGCAGGCCGGCGCCCCGCAGGGCGTCGCGGCGGCTGACCCGCGGCATGGTCATCCCGCGCAGCCACGCGGGGTCGAGCGATCGGTTCCTGGTCACGGCAGTACTTCCTCCTTGTTGCCGCCGCCGAGCACATAGGTGTGCTCCGGCGGCCATTCCAGCCATCCCACCTGGCCGGCGAGCACGTCCGCTCCGGGGGTCGCGGACGCGTTCTGACGGTACACGGTGACGGCGTCTCCCCCATCGGTCACCGTGCGGTACTGGGTCGAGGTGCCGAGGTAGACGATCTCGTCGACCTTGACCCGGAGGGCGCTGTGGTCGGGCGGGGGTGGGTCCTGCTCTATCCGCAGCACGATCTTCTCGGGCCGGACGGCCAGCTCGACGTCCTGGCCTTGCCGGTCGTCGCGGGCGTCGGCGACCAGCACCCGCTGGTCGGCGCCCAGCCCGCTCAACGCCCAGATGTCGCCTCTTCGCTCGAGCCGGCCGGTGAGGATGTTCGAGGTCCCGATGAAGTTGGCCACAAACCGGGTCGCCGGGTGCTCGTACAGCTGTCGCGGGTTGCCGAGCTGCTCGATCCGGCCGGCGTTCATCACCACCAGCCGGTCGGACATGGTCAGGGCCTCCTCCTGGTCGTGGGTCACATAGACGAAGGTGATGCCGACCTCGCGCTGGATGCGCTTGAGCTCCAGCTGCATGGCCTGGCGCAGCTTGAGGTCGAGGGCGCCGAGGGGCTCGTCCAGCAGCAGGGCCCGTGGCCGGTTGACCAGCGCCCTGGCCAGGGCGACCCGCTGCTGCTGGTCGCCCGACAGCTGGCGCGGCCGGCGCTTCTCCCGACCCTCCAGCTCGACCAGGGCCAGCGTCTCGGCCACCCGCCGCCTGATCTCGTCCTTGTCGACCTTCTTGCGCCGCAGCCCGAAGGCCACGTTCTCGAAGACGTCCATGTGGGGGAAGAGCGAGTACTGCTGGAAGACCATGTTGACGTCGCTCCGGAACGGCGGGACGCCGACCATGTCGCGGCCGTGAAGCAGGATCTGGCCGCTGGTCGGCTCCTCGAAGCCGGCGATCATCCGCAGGGTGGTGGTCTTGCCGCAGCCCGACGGGCCGAGCATCGAGAAGAACTCGCCCTCGGCGATGCGGAGGTCGACGTGCTCGACGGCCTTGACGTCGTGCGAGCCGGTGGCGAACTCCTTCTCCACCCCGACCAGCTCGATCGCCGACAGCCCGTCGTCCTCCGGGACGGCCGGGCGAGCACCCGCCTGAACCCTCGTGTCTGCCATCGTCTCGTTATCCTGTCTCAGACGACCGATCGGCCGATTCGACCACACGGGCACGATGGGACGCTAGCATCACCGCCGGGGGCGTCCATGTACGAACCGGCGCTGGTCACTGCCCCGTGCTGCCAGTTCGGCACCGTAGGTATCATGCCCCCGCCCCCGCGCCCCGGCCGTCGAGGACGTCGGCGGCCTGGAGGGCGAGCCAGAACTCGACCCGGTCCCCGGCCCGGTCCAGGTCCCGGCCGGTCAGGTCGGCGACCCGGCGAATACGGTAGCGCAGGGTGTGGCGGTGCACGTCCAGGGCCCTGGCGGCGGCCTCCCAGTTGCCGTTGTGCTCGAGGAACGCCCGCAGGCTGGCCACCAGCTCGCCGTGCTGGCGGCGGTCGTAGTCGGCCAGGGGGCCGAGCAGGCCACGGGAGATGGCCTGGAGGGCGGCGTCCTCCTGCCTGGCCAGCAGCAGGCGGTGGCTGCCCAGGTCGCCGACAGTCGCGACCCGGGGCGCGGACCGGTCGCCGGAGGCCGGGCCGGCTGCCTCGAGGGCGAACCGGGCCTCCTGGTAGGCCCGGCGCAGGCCGCTCGGGTCGGCCTCGGGCATGCCCAGCCCGAACCGGCCGGGAAGGCCTCTGGCCTGCGCCGCTTCGGCCACCGCCTCGGCGGCCGCGCGGGCCTCGTCCGGGTCGGACGCCTCGAACAGGGCCACCACCAGGGCGTCCCGGACGCTGCAGAGGTACGGCGCCGGCCGCCGGGACAGCCGGTCCTGGACCAGCAGCCGCAGCGCCTCCACCGCCGGCTCCGACCGGTCGGCGTCGGCCCGCCTCGCCACCAGCACGGCGATCGCCGGGGAGACGCCGAGGCCAAGGAAGCGAAGGCGCCGCCGGATCTCGGAGGCCGACAGCTCCCCCTCGAGCAGGGCGTCGAGGAAGTCGCCAACCAGCCGGCGCTCGGTCCTGGCCACCGCCTGGGCCTTGGCCAGCTCGAGGGCGACGGCCGTGGCCAGGTGGTGCACCACCACCTGGTGGAACGGCTCGGGCCGGCCGCCCCGGTGCAGCACCAGGAACCCGGCCGGGCCGCCCCCGACCAGCACCGGCAGCAGGGTGCGGCTGCCGCCCGCGTCCGAGAGGCTGAGCGAGAACTCGTTCCGCTCCGGCCGCAGGGCCTGGATCTCGGCCCAGACGGCCCGCGGTGGGAGCACGGCGGCCGCGCCCTTGGCCTCGGCCATGACCTCGCCGCGGACGTCCAGCAGCAGCGCCCTGGTCCCGGTCATGCGGGCGTAGGCCTCCAGCAGGGCGTCCAGGCCAGCGCCCTCGACCAGCAGCCGCGACAGCGTCTGCTGGACCGTCCCGGCCCGCTGGAGGAGCACGTACTGCTCGCTGACCAGGCGCGAGAACAGGGCCTCGGTGATGGCGATGAACGGCACCTCGAAGGGGACCTCGAACACCGGGAAGCCGGCCTGGTCGGCGGCCTCGAGCACGGCCGGCGGGGTGGCCTTGAAGGCGAACCCGAGGCCGATGCCGAGGGCGGCCAGGCCGGCCCTGGCGAGCTGCTCGACGTAGGCGGCCTGGGTCGGGGGACCGCCGCGCATGCCGAGGCCGGTGGTCAGCAGCACCTCGCCGCCGCGCAGGAACCGGGTCGGGTCCTTGAGCTCGGAGACGTGGGCCCAGCGGATCGGCCGGTCCTGGCCCTTGGCGCCCGCGACCAGGCCCAGGCGGAGCTCGCCGATCGCCAGCAGGTCGGCAACGGTGGTGGTCACGGTCCCCCTTCTACGCCGAAACGTACAACAGCGTACCCCGGCGGTGGACGGGTGGGCACTAGCACCGGAGCTTGCACGGCTGACAGCCTGCGGGCCTTGACGGGCTGGCCGGAGGTGCCGATGCGGGTCCTGGTGGTGGGCGGCGCCGGCGCGATGGGGCGCTGGACAGTTCGCGACCTGACCGAGTCCGAGGGGGTGGACGAGGTCGTGGTGGCCGACCTGGACGGCACTCGGGCCCGGGAGGCGGCCGGCTGGGCGGCGGCCAGGTCCGGCAGCAACGGCACCGCCCAGGTCAGCGGCCTTGCCCTGGACGCGGCCGACCCCGACGGGCTGCGCCGGGCCTTCGACGGCGCCGACGTGGTCTGCAACTGCGCCGTCTTCGCCCTGAACCTGCCGGTGATGGAGGCCTGCGCCGACACCGCGACCCACTACGTCGACCTGGGGGGCCTGTTCCACACCACCCGCCGGCAGCTCGCCCTGCACGAGCGGTTCGTGGCCGCCGGGGTCACCGCCGTGATCGGCATGGGCGGCAGCCCGGGCGTCACCAACGTCCTGGCCGCCCTGGCCGCCCGCGGCCTGGCGGTGGTGGAGGAGGTCGAGGTCCGCCTCGGCGTGGCCGACTTCGCCCCCTCGAGCGCGCCCGTGCCCGTCCCCTACGCGATCCAGACGATCCTCGACGAGTTCGCCGTCCCGGCCATGGCCTTCCTCGACGGGCGCCTGGTCGAGGTGCCGGCCATGAGCGGCCAGGAGGAGCTGGACTTCCCGCAGCCGGTGGGCCGGGTCCGGGTCGGGCACACACTCCACTCCGAGGTCGCCACCCTGCCGCTGTTCTTCGGCGACCGCGGGATCAGGTCGGTGACCTTCAAGGTCGGCTTCCCGGCCGACTTCATGGACAAGCTGACCCTCCTGACCGCGCTCGGTCTTGCCGATACCTCTCCGGTCGAGCTGCCCAGCGGCCGGGTGGTCCCGCGCGAGCTGCTGGTCCACTGCATCACCAGGACTGCCACCACGCCCGGCCCCGAGGCCGCCCCGGACGACGCCGAGGCGATCTGGGTCCGGGTGCGAGGGCGACGGGCCGGACCTTCGGGGGATCCGGCCCTCGCCCCTCGCGAAGCCCCCGCCGCCGGTGCCTGCGTCGAGCGCCTGGCCGAGTGTGTCGTCCGGCCCCACCAGGCCTGGCAGGCCTCCTCCGGCCAGCTCGACACCGGGGTGCCCCCCAGCATCGTCGCCCAGTTCCTGGCCACCAAGGTGATCGACCGGCCGGGCGTGCTCGCCCCCGAGGACGCCGTCCCGCCCGAGCCCTTCCTGGCCGAGCTGGCAACCCGCAACATGGAGGTGACCCTGGTCACCCGCGAGAGGAGCGTCCCGTGAGCATGCCGCAGGAGCGAAAGCTGGCCGGGGAGGTTCCCGGGCCGGGGAGCCGGGCGCTCGAGGAGCGGCGGCGCAAGGCGGTGGCCAGGGGCGTCGCCACCATGACCCCGGTGTACGCGGCGGCCGCCCACGGGGCCGTGATCGAGGACGTCGACGGCAACCGCTTCATCGACTTCACCGGCGGCCTCGGGGTCCTGAACGCCGGCCACACCCCGCCGTCGGTCACCCAGGCGGTCAAGGAGCAGGTCGAGCGCTACCTCCACACCTGCCAGCACGCGGTGATGAACGAGCCGTACGTGGCCGTGGCCGAGGCCCTCAACCGCATCACCCCCGGCGACTACGACAAGCGGACCATGCTGGTGAACTCCGGGGCCGAGGCGACCGAGAACGTGGTCAAGATCGCCCGCGCCGCCACCGGCCGCCCCGGCGTGGTCGTGTTCGACAACGCCTTCCACGGCCGCACCCTGCTCGCCCTCGCCATGACCGGCAAGGTCACCCCCTACAAGCAGGGCTACCAGCCGTTCCCGAGCGAGATCTTCCGCATGCCCTACCCCTACTGCTACCGCTGCCCGTTCCACCTCAGCCCCTCGAGCTGCGGCCTGGCCTGCGCCGACTATGTCGAGGAGGAGATCAAGGTCCACGTCGGCCCCCAGAACGTGGCCTGCCTGATCGTGGAGCCGGTCCAGGGCGAGGGCGGCTTCATCGCCCCGCCACCCGGCTGGCTGGAGCGGATCGCCGACATGTGCCGGCGCCTGGAGATCCCGTTCGTGGCCGACGAGGTCCAGACGGGCTTCGGCCGCACCGGCACCCTGTACGCCACCGAGCAGCACCCCGGGGTGGTCCCCGACTTCACCGTGTCGGCCAAGTCGATCGCGTCCGGCCTGCCCCTGGCCGCGGTCACCGGGCGGGCCGAGCTGATGGACGCCCCCGGCCCTGGCGGGCTGGGCGGCACCTACGGCGGCAACCCGCTGGCCTGTGTGGCCGCGCTGGCCACCATCGAGCTGTTCGAGCAGAGCGACCTGCTGGAGCGGGCCCGGCGGATGGGCGACATCCTGGGGGAGCGGCTGCGCGACCTGGGCGAGCGGCACCGGATCGTCGGCGAGGTGAGGGGGCTGGGCGCGATGATGGCGCTGGAGCTGGTCACCGACCGGGAGACCAAGGAGCCGGCGAAGCAGGCCACCAGCCAGGTGGTGGCCGAGTCTGCCCGCAACGGCCTGCTCACCCTCAAGGCCGGGATCCACGACAACGTCGTGCGGGTCCTCGCCCCTCTGGTCATGGACGAGCAGCTGCTGTCGGACGGGATCGACATCCTCGACCGGGCCCTGGCCACCGCCTCGGGATAAGGGCCACGAGGTGGTATCCCTACAGCCGATAGGGATAGCCTGATGGACCGCATCAAGCAGACGGCCTGTCCGGCCGATGGAGGCGGCATGTCAACTCTCCGGGCCCCGGAGGTCGGGCGCTGACCCAGACCGTCCGTGTCCAGCCGAGCCGGGTGCAGCGCATCCACGGCCGCCGTGCCGCGACCCGCCGCGCGGCCTCTCGGCGCACCCGCCGCCGCTTCTTCGCCGAGCTGCCGTTCCTGCTGGTCGCCGCCCTCATCCTCACGGTCCTGGTCAAGGGGTTCCTGATCCAGGCGTTCTTCATCCCCTCCCGCTCGATGGAGCCGACCCTCGACGTCGGCGACCGCGTGGTCGTCAACCGGCTCGCCTACCGCGTCGGCGACCCGCACCACGGCCAGGTGGTGGTGTTCCTGCGGCCGACCGGGGTCGACCAGGCGCCGAGCCGGGGCCCCGTCTCCTGGGTGCGGCGGGCCGTCGCCCAGGGGCTTGGCGGCACCCCGCCAGGCAGCGAGGACCTGATCAAGCGGGTGGTCGGGCTGCCCGGCGACGTGATGGAGGGACGAGACGGCTACCTGTGGCGCAATGGCGTCAGGGTTGACGAGCCGTACCTGCGCCCCAACACCTTCACCTCGGAGTTCAAGAAGGTACGGGTCAAGCCGGACCACTTCTGGGTCATGGGTGACAACCGCGAGGACTCGGCCGACTCCCGTGTGTTCGGCCAGGTGGAGCGCTCGGCCCTGGTGGGCCGGGCCGTGCTCACCGTCTGGCCGCCCCCCCACACCGGCGGCCTCTAGCCACCCTCGGCGCCGCCTCGACCCGCGGCTTTCGTTTCTGTGGGGACAATGGAGCAAGATTACCTGTGTCCGGCGGCCGCTCGGCCGCCACCCGGACCAGGAGGACATGGCTCGATGGTGCTGGCGGCCCACACGACCGAGGTCACCGAGCGGGGCCGGCGGCGCGTGATCGGTGCGCTGCTGACCGGCGCGGTGCTGCTGGTCCTCTACTGGGCGGGCTGGCTCCTCGACCGGACCCTGCTGGCCTCCGACACCCGGCCCGCCTACTACGAGTTCCAGGCCGCCTTCGCCCTCGCCGACGCCTGGCTGGCCTTCTGTCTCGTCGCGGCGGCCCGGGCCCTGGCCGGACGGCGGGCCACAGCCCTGCTGTGGCTGCTGGCGGCCGGCGGGGCCGGCGGGTTCCTGCTGGCCATGGACGTGCTCTACAACCTCCAGCACGGCGTCTGGTTCGCCAGCCAGCGGGGACTGGTCGAGCTGCTGCGCAACCTTGCCACCGGCGCCGGGACGGTCGGCCTGTTCGCCTGGACGTGGCCCCGGCGGTCCGAGCTGCTGGCCGGCGACTGAGCACGACCGTGGACCCCCTGGCGACCCCTGACCGGCCGGTCGCGGGGCGCGACTACCCGGCGGACTGGGACCAGTTCCTCACCTTCTTCCCCGACGAGGCCGCCTGTCTCGGCTATCTCGAGCGCCTCAGCTGGCCCCACGGGTTCCTCTGCCCTGACTGCGGCCAGGACCGGCCGCCGTGGCGGGGATCGCGCCAGCGCCTGGTCTGCCGGGCCTGCGGGCACCAGACCACCGTCACCGCCGGGACCCTGTTCCAGGGGACACGCACGCCGCTGCGCACCTGGTTCGCTGCGGCCTGGCTGGTGGCGACGGCCGAGCAGGGGGTGTCGGCCCGCCAGCTTGCCCGCGCGCTGGACCTCGGCAGCTACGAGACGGCCTGGACGATGCTGCACCGCTTCCGCCGGGCCATGGTCCGCTCGGGCCGGCCCCGCCTCGAGGGCCGGGTCGAGCTCGGCACCCTGGCCGCCCTCGGCAGGCCCGACCCGGGCGGTACCCCGGGCCGGGTGGTGGCGGCCATCGCGCTCGAGGACCGGGGGGAGACGCCGGGGCGGGTGCGCATGCAACGCCTGCCGTCGCCGGCCGCCGGCGGCCTGGCCGCGTTCGTAGGCCGGGTGGTGGAGCCGGGCACCCTGATCAGGGCCGTCCGGCTGGACCGGTGGTGGCCGCTGGCCGAGCTGGGCTTCCCGACCGAGCGGGCGCCGGTCCTGACCCACCTGCCGGCGGTCGAGCGGGCCCTGGCCGGCTGGCTGCGCGGCACCCACCAGGGCGCGACCTCGCCGGCCCAGCTCGACTGGTACCTGGACGAGTTCACCTTCCGGTTCAACCGGCGCGCCTCGACCCACCGCGGTCTGCTCTTCTACCGCCTCCTCGAGGAGGCGGTGGTCACGCCCCCCGTGCCCTACCGCCGGGTCGTCGGCAGCTAGCCAGCCGCCCTATCCCCTCCGCTCCACCGAAGTGGAGCGGAGGGGATATCCGCAACTTGACGACCTGGGGAAAAGGAGCGAACATATGTTTGATTCGAACATTTGTTCGACTCGGCTAGCAGAGGTTCACGCGAAGGGGAAGCCGTGGACAGGACCGCCGTGCGCAGCCGGGTCGGGTCGATGGACGGCGCCACTCGCATCCCGGAGGCCGCCCCCCTCGACCGGGGCCAGGTGCGCTTCCGCACGCTGCTCTTCCGCTATCTCGCGGTGGGGTTCATCCTGCTGGCCACCGTCGTGGTGGCCAATCCGGGCACGCCCGGCGCCGGGGCCGACCCCGACCCCTGGGACTACCAGCGCGAGCAGGTCGACGTCCAGGGCCGCGGCGCCCTCAACGCCTACGCCCGCACCGCCGTGCGGGCCACCGCCTGGCTGGCCAAGTCCTCGATCGAGCGCCAGCGCGACATGCTCCGCCTCAGCCTGTTCGACGTCCTGGCGGGCGCGGGGGCGGCCGAGTCCCTCGGGGGCTTCCGGGCCGCCAACGCCCAGCTGCTCGAGGCCGCCACCAAGGCGGCGCTGCTCGGCCTGATCGCCTGGGGGGTGGTCCGCCGCCCGGCCTGGCGGACCCTGACGGTCGCCGCCCTGCTGCTGGTGGTGGTCACGGTGGTGCTCACCCGCCCCTACACCACCGTCGAGCTGGCCGCCCGACCCGGCGTGATGGTCCCCAACACCATGCTGGCCGTGGTCACGCGGGTCGCGCCCGACGGGACCATGGGGAGCGAGGCCGACGGCGAGCCGACCCAGCGGCGGCTGCTGACCCAGTACTGGCGGTCGTTCGTGGCCCACCCCCTGTCCCGCATGCAGACCGGCACGACCGTGCTCGCCGAGGCCCCACCGGGCAAGAAGGCCAACGTGCTCGAGGCGCTGCGCAAGAACGTCTCGGCGGTCAACGACTGGGCCGTCGGGCACCGCGGGCCCGAGCGGGCGTTCATCGCCACCTCGGCGCTGGGCTACGTGCTGCCGTTCGCGGTCGGTCTCGGCGTGCTGGCGATGGTCGCCGCCTGCGCCCAGACCCTGCTGTTCGTGCTGTGCCTGGCAGGGCTGTTCGTGCTGCCGCTGGCCGTGGCCGGCCGCCGGCACCGCCGGGCCCTCGTCCGCCTCTGGCTGGCCCCGCTGCTCGGCTCGGTGGCCGTGCTCGCCGGGGCGTCGCTGCTGTCGTTCGTGGTCGTGCGGGCCGCCGAGACCCTTCACGCCTCCGACGAGTACGTGGGCCTGCTGCTGGCCGGGTCGACCTGGCCGGCGCTGGCCGCCTTCCTGATCGGGCGCTGGCTGACCCGCCGGCGCCGGGGCCCGGGCCTGCCCCCTCCCCCCGGCGGCCCGGCCCCCGCCGCGAACGCCCAGAGGAGCTGATCGCATGAACGCCGAGTCGACCGTCTTCCGCTCGTCCCGCCCGGCCGTCGTCCTGGCGCCAGGGGGCGAGGGCGCCCGCGCCGCCGCCTGGCTGCTGGCCTGGCCCATGCGCCTGGCCGCGACCCCGATCGGCCGCCGGGTGCTGGCCGCGGCCGCCCTGGCCGTCATTGCTGTCGTCGGCGTCGGCTACCTGTACGACTCGGCCGACCCGCCCGGCCGGGCGGCGGCCATGTTCCGGCCGGCCGGGCTCTCCGCCGACGCGTCCGGCGCGGCCAAGACCGCCACCGTCGGCCGCCAGGCCGCCGCGTCACCGGTGCGGGGCAAGCGGGCCGCGACCGCCGCCGAGGCCGCCGCCGCCTGGTGGGCGGCCCGACAGAAGGTCGCCGTCGGCAAGGTGAAGTCCCTCCAGCAGCGCAGGGTCAACGCCAGCGAGGTCCAGGTGCTGGTGGTGGCCGAGGGCGCCGGGTCGAGGATGCCGAGCGAGTACGTGACCGTCCGCAAGAGCTCGTCGGGCTGGAAGGTGCCGTGAACCGTACGGTCCGCACCAGGGCCGGGGCGGTGCTGGTGGCGCTGCTGACGCTGGCCGTGCTCAGCAGCCGGGCCTCCCCCGGCTTCCCCCTGGCCGACGTGCCCAAGGCGTTCGGGCGCTCGATCGCCAAGGCGCTTGGCACCAAGCCGGAGAAGGCAGCACCCAGGACCGGCGGCCAGCGCGGCGCCAGCTCGTTCGCTCTCTCCGACATCCCCCGCCGCTACCTCGGCTTCTACGCCGACGCGGCCACCGAGTGCCGAGGCCTCACCTGGCAGGTGCTGGCCGCCATCGGCAAGATCGAGTCCGACCACGGCCGCTCCTCGGCCCCCGGGGTTCGCAGCGGGGTCAACCGCTTCGGCTGCTGCGCCGGCCCGATGCAGTTCAACATCCGCAACGGCCGGCCGAGCACCTGGGACACCTGGGGCACTGGCGTGGTCGCCCAGGTGTACGACCCAGCCCACGCGGTCCCGGCGGCCGCCCGCAAGCTGTGCAGCGACGGCCTGGCCCGCCCCGAGCGGATCCGGCAGGACCCCTGCCCCAACGTCCTCGGATCGGCAGCCCTGCACGTGGCCGTCAAGCGTTACAACAACGCCTGCTGGTACGTGCACGAGGTGGTGACCCTGGCCGGCCGCTACACGTCGACCTCCCCGCCGGTCGCCCCGGCAGGCGACCCGTTCGTGCGGGCGCTGGTCGCCAACAAACGGATCACGACCACCACCAGCCACGGCTGCGACCCCAGGGCCGACCTGGCCTCGGGCAAGCTCGACCTGCGCGTCCAGTCGCTCCTGGCAGTGATCGCCGACCGCCATACGATCCGCCTCAGCTGCCTGCGCACCGGCCACTCCCGGTTCGTCAAGGGGACCACCCGGGTCTCCAACCACACCGTCTGGCGGGCGGTCGACATCGACGTTGTCGACGGCCGGCCGGTGTCGCGTTCCAGCAAGCCGGCCCACGACCTGGTGGTGTGGCTGGACGGCCTCCAGGGCCCGCTGCGCCCGTCGGAGATCGGCTCGCCGTTCGCGATCGGCCGCCGCCCGTACTTCTCCGACGAGGGCCACCAGGGCCACGTCCACGTCGGCTACCGGTTCGAGGGCTGAGCGGTGGCGTAGGCCAGGCGGGCCGCCTCCCGGGCCGCGGTCAGGATCCGGTCCACCTCGACGTCGGTGTGGACGGTCGACACGAACCAGGCCTCGAACGCGCTCGGCGGCAGGTAGACACCCCGATCCAGCATGGCGTGGAAGAAGCGGGCGTAGGCGGCCGTGTCCTGGCGCCTGGCGGCCTCGTAGTCGCCGACCTCGTCGCCGGTCATGAACACGCTGAACAGGTTGCCGGCACGCTGGACCCGGGCCGGGGCGCCGGCCTCCTCGAAGGCGCCCCGGAGCCCGTCGGCCAGGCCGGCGGCCAGGCCGTCCAGATGCCGGTAGGCGTCGTCGTCGAGCAGCGACAGGGTGGCCAGCCCGGCCGCGGTGGCCAGCGGGTTCCCGGACAGGGTGCCGGCCTGGTAGACGGGCCCCTCGGGGGCGACCAGGCCCAGCAGCTCGGCCGGCCCTCCGTAGGCGGCCGCCGGCAGTCCCCCGCCCAGCACCTTGCCGAACGTGAGCAGGTCGGGCTCGAGCGACCACAGCCCGGTGGCGCCGCCGCGATGGACCCGGAATCCGGTCATCACCTCGTCCAGGATTAAGAGTGCCCGAGCGCGGCGGGTCTCGTCGCGCAGGGCGGCAAGGAACGCCCGGGTCGGCGGGACCACCCCCATGTTGGCCGCGATCGGCTCGACCATCACGGCGGCGATCTGGTCCCCGGCGGTGGCGAAGGCGGCGGCCAGGGCGCCGGTGTCGTTGTAGGGGAGCACGATCGTGTCGGCCGTCTGAGCGGCCGTCACCCCCGGCGAGTCGGGCAGGCCGAGGGTGGCGACGCCCGAGCCGGCCGCGGCCAGCAGGGCGTCGGCGTGGCCGTGGTAGCAGCCGGCGAACTTGACCAGCTTGGCCCGGCCGGTGGCCGCCCTGGCCAGGCGGGCCGCGCTCATGGTGGCCTCGGTGCCGGAGCTGACCATGCGGAGCTTCTCCACC
>JASLIH010000121.1 GCA_030152105.1 Actinomycetes bacterium | reverse complement strand
GCAATCTCAGCAGCCCAGGACGCACGCCCAACCTGCACCTGATCTGCAGGCTGGAAGCGGAACGCGCCAGAACCTTGGCCCCAATCCGCTCTCAGGGACGCAGGCTCAACCGCGGGCGTCAGCGCGGCCAGCGCCGCCATGTCGGCGGCCGTCTGTGCCGCCGCCCGGGCACCTGCCAGCGCTCCAACGTCGACGGCGACGACCCCAGCCATCAGGACGAGCCCTGCCAGCGCCAACCCGACGAGGGTCGCCCCACCCCTCTCCGGCCATTCGAGCAGGTTGGCCCTGGCGGCTCCACCTCGCGTGCAGGAAGCCGCCGTGACGGCCAGAGGGCTCACTGGTCGGCAGGGTCCGGCGGCGGGCCAAGTTCACGGGCCGCGACCGCGGTGGCCTTGATCCCGACGGAACGGACGCCGAATGGCAGGCCGACAGGCAGCTCCACCGAGGCTCGAACGCGAATGGCCCCATCGGGCACGACCGCGACCTCGGCGGCCCGCCCGGGCGGGAGCGCGGCTCGGGCCGCCGAGGACGCCCTGGCCAAGTCGCCGCCGATCGCAGCTTCCCTGGCCGCCTCGCGAGCCGCACCCTGCGCGAGGACCTGGTCGCGCGCCAGGCCCAGCAGCCCGACCATGGCCAGGGTGACAGCGACCAGGAGCGGGATCGCCGCCGCAAGCTCGACTGTGGCCGACCCAGGTTCGAACCTGAGCCGACCGGTCATCGAGCGTATGCGGGAAGCCACCGCTATCAACCGATCCCGAAGAGGGATCGAACGTGGTCGAGCACACCGGTGAGCAGGTCGGCGATGGCGCCGTTGCGCGCCCAGGCCAGGGCGAGCGAGGCGATCGTGGCCGCGACCACCATGATCAACGCGTACTCCGTGGTCTGGCTCCCGGTCTCGGGGTCGAACTGGCGCGACGCGGTGTGTGCTACCAGGGACAGGGTCCTCGTGGGCATGACAGCTCCTTCCGGATGTGGAGATGACGGCGTGGGACTCGTGCAGCGGTGGGTCGAACTCAACGATCAGAGGCGAGCATCGGGCACGAGAGAACGAGCCGGGCAGGGTTACGGGGCCAGGGCACGGAGGGCGCCGGCGACCGTGGGGACGACGGTGAGCAGGACGAAGGCGGGGAGGAAGCAAAGGACCAAGGGGAAGGCGAGCCGGACGGCGGCTTGGCCCGCTGCGGCCTCGGCCTGTAGCCGGGCACGGGTGCGGAAGGCTTCGGCTCTGGCGGCCAGGGCCTCCGCCGGTGGGGCTCCCCAGCGTTCGGCCGCCTCGAGGGCGGCCGCCGCCGCGCGGAGCTCGTCGAGCCCCGAGCGGCCGGCGGCTTCTCGGAGTGCGGCGGCCGGGGTCCCTCCAAGGCGCAGGACGGCTGCCGCCAGACCGAGGTCCTCATGGAGGACCTCTGGAGCCCGTTCGGCGACCCGGAGTACGGCCCTGTGAGGGTTGAGGCCGGCTCGCAAGGCCGCGCCGAGCAGGTCGAGGACAGCAGGCGCCGCCTCGCTTCGTGCGGCCTGCCGCCGGTCGACCGCGCGTCGTCGGCCAATCCGCACCACAACCGGCCATGCGGCTATGGCAAGCAAGGCGACAACGGCCAAGCCCGGAATCGCCCTTGTCACGGAGACGCCGAGGAGCAGACCAGCGCCGATCCCGACGGCCAGCCGGTGGAGGTACCGGCCTCGAGGCGATCCCTCACCGCCATGGTCGATGTCCCGCCTCGGGGATGGGCTCCGCACGGACACTGAGTCCCGCCTAGGCGCTGGGGTCCGCCCGGGCATTGGGTACCGACCGGGGACTGGGTACCGACCGGGGACTGGGTACCGACCGGGGACTGGGTACCGACCGGGCACCGAAGGCCGACCGGGCACTAGGGTCCGCCTACGGGCTCGGTTGCGCCTGGTCATGGGGCTGGGCCTCGAACGATGCGGGTGGCCCACCAGATGCCGAGCGACTCGAAGGTCATCGCGGCTGCCAGGGTCGCCCAGCCGAGCGGTTCGCGGATCAGGAACGCGGCGTCGGACGGAGCGGTGAGCGCGAGGACGCCGAGGAAGGCTGGCGCCATTGCGGCCACGACGCGGGCCGAGAGGCGGGCTTGAGCCGTCGCGGCCATCATGGCCCGTCTCGACCGGACCCGGTCTGCGGCCGCCTCGGCCACCCCGGCGAGCACCGGGCCGGGCGGGGCGCCCGTCGTCTCCGCCAGGTCGAGCGCCTCTCCCGCCAGCGCCAGCTCGCTCAGCTGCTCGGCCTCTGCGGCCGTGGCCAGTGCGCGTCCCGCTCCTGCCCCGAGCTCGGCTGCACGGATTGCCTGACCGAGCACGGCTTCCAGGGCCGCCGGAGCGCCCTCGGCCGCCGCCTGCAGAGCGCGCCGAGGGTTGATGCCCGCGGCCACGGTCGCGCGGAGAACGTCGATGACCTCCGGGACGCCCTCCTCCATCTGTCGCCGGATCGCCGCGGCCCGATCAGGTCGAGGAATCTGAAACCTTGCCCGTTCGAGGGATCCGCTCGGGTGATCGCTCCGAACCCTGCGCCCGCGCTTGCTGGACCGGTCGGGTGAGTCGGGTGGGTCGGGCTTGCCGGACGAGTTGAGCGAGCCGGGGGGATGAGGCCATCGAGAGTCGGTACTCGGGCGCTCCAGGGAGACCGATCGCCATGCTGGTCTCCGCGACCTTTCCCAGATCGACCGTCGACTCCAGACCGTTCCTCGACCCCGGGCCCACCCTCGAACCCACGCCGACCGTCGACCCAGAGACCACGGTCGAGCCCACGCCGACCCTCGACCGGGCCGGAGCCCTCGACCGGGCCGGAGCCCTCGACCCGGCTCTGCGCCTCGGTCCCAGGCCGGCACTCGACCCGGCTGCCTTGCTCTGCCGCGGCGCGACCCGCTCGTCCGGAACGGTTTCGAGAGAGCCAGCACCGTCAGGACCACAGCGGCGACGATGCGCGGCAGGGTTCTCACCTCGCCCATCGTGGTCGGGTGGGAGACCATGATCCTGGCCGAGCCATAGCCGGCTTGGACCTGAGGG
>JASLIH010000553.1 GCA_030152105.1 Actinomycetes bacterium | reverse complement strand
ACCAGGGCCCCCATCGCCACCACCACCGTGCCGCCGGCCAGCAGGACGGCGGAGCCCGCCGATCCCATGGCGTTGGACAGCGCGGTCGGGTTGCCCTGACCGGCGGCGCGGTGCTCCCGGTAGCGGGCCATGACGAACAGGGCGTAGTCGATGCCGACCCCCAGCCCGATCATCGCCGCGATGGTCGGCGCGGCGCTGGAGACGTCCATCGCGCTGGCCAGCAACGTGATCCCGCCCAGGCCGACGGCGACCGCGACCAGGGTGAGCGCGATCGGGACCAGCGCGGCCACGATTGTCCCGAACGCGACCACGAGGACGACCAGCGCGGCCAGCAGGCCGGCCGCCTCCGCGCCTGAGGTCTCGGTCTCGGCGTTGATGAACGCCGCGTCGCCGCCAAGCTCGGCCGCCAGGCCGGCCGCCTGTGCGGGTGCCATCGCGTCGGCGAGGGCGGCCAGCGGCGCCGGGCCGAGCTCGGTCGCGGGCCGGTCGAAGGTGATCGCCGCGTAGCCGATCCGCCCGTCGGGCGACACCGTGCCGGCGTCGAAGGGATCGGCCACAGCGGCGACGTGCTCCACGCCGGCGATCCGGGCGACCGCGCCATCGACGGCGAGCCGGTGCCGCTCCAGCCGCTCCCCCGCCGGGGCCGCGAACACCGCCATGGCGCTGCCGCCGGCCGCCTCCGGGAACCGCTCCTCGAGCAGCACCATCGCGTGCTCGCTCTGGCTACCGGGGGCGATGAAGTCGTCGGCGAACCTGCCTCCGGCGGTGCCCGCCAGGCCCATGATGATGGCGGCGGCGACCACCCAGGCCCCGATGGTCGCCCATGGCCTGCGGGCGCTGGCGTCGCCGATACGTCGGGTGAGGCGATGCATGAGATGCTCCCTTCGGAGGTCCCGTCGGGTCGACGGGTGCGCCCTTGATGGCGCCGGCCCCACCTTGGCCGCCGTAGCCGGCGCGGTCGCCCGCCGGCGGACGGGTTGGCGCTCCCCCGCGCGACGGGTCGTGGGCGGCCGCCGGCAGGTGCGCTCCCCGTCTGGGGGCGGAGGCCCGATCCGCCGCGAGGTGGATGACCGCGCGCCCCGCCTCGCTTATGGTGAGTCGATGCCCGCTGACCAGCCCCGACGGTTCCAGGGCCCCTTCGCCCGCTGGCCCCGCGCCGCGGACGCGGCCCTGGCGGCCGCCGTGTTCCTGGCGGCGGTGTTCGTGGTCGACGGGCCGGGCGACTCGCTCGTCGTCCGCTCCATCGACGACGTCCCGATCCCGGTCCTGCTGGTCTTCGCCGTGGCCAGCGCGGCGCTGTACTGGCGCCGGCACGCACCGCTGGCCGTGCTCGCCGTGGCCCTGGTCGCCTGGGCCTTGACGATCGGCAGCGGCTACGCGGACCTCGGCGGGGTGGCGATCATCGCCCTGTACAGCGCCGGCCGGTACGCCACCAGCGACCGCCTGGCGCAGCTCGGCGTCGGCGCCGCCATCGTCGTGGTCGTCCTCGACAACCGCACCGCCCCGGACCCGTGGGGGGAGGCCGTCTTCGGGGCCGTCGTCATGTTCGTGGCCTGGTACGTCGGCCGCCGGGTGCGGCTCCGCCAGCAGCGCGCCGCCGAGCTGCGGCGGGAGCAGGCCGCCGAGGCCCGCCGGATCGTGATCGAGGAGCGGACCCGCATCGCCCGCGAGCTGCACGACGTGGTCGCCCACCGGGTGAGCCTCATGACGGTGCAGGCGGGCGCGGCCAAGGCCGTCGCCGCCCAGGACCCCGAGGGCGCCCTGCGGGCGATGAGCGCGGTGGAGGAGGCGGGACGCCAGGCCCTCGACGAGCTACGCCACCTGCTCGGGATCCTCCGGCCCGAGACCGACCTGGACGGTCTCGGGCCCCAGCCTGGGCTGGCCGACCTCCCCCGGCTCGTCGAGCAGACCCGCGGGGCCGGTCTGGACGTCTCGCTGGCCACCGACGGGGTGGCGACCGGACTCCCGGCCCGAGTGGACCTATTCGCCTACCGCATCGTCCAGGAGGCGCTCACCAACGTGCTCAAGCACGCCGGTCCCGGAGCCCGCGCAACGGTACGGCTTGGCACCGACCCGCAGGGGATCATCATCGAGGTGCTCGACGACGGACGCGACGCCGCCGGCCTCCCCGGACCGGACCCTGACGACGCCGGGGCGCGAGGCCACGGCATCGTCGGGATGCGGGAGCGGGCCCGGCTGCTCGGCGGAACCCTGGCCGCCGGGCCGCGCCCCGGCGGCGGGTTCAGCGTCGTCGCCCACCTGCCCACCGGGGGGGAGCCGGCGTGAGCATCCGTGTCGCCGTGGTCGACGACCAGGCGCTGGTCCGCGGGGGCTTCGCCATGGTCCTGAGGATCCACGACGACATCGAGGTCGTGGCCGAGGCCGGGACCGGGCTGGAGGCGATCGAGGTGGCCCGCCGGCACCGTCCCGACGTGGTCCTCATGGACATCCGGATGCCCGACATGGACGGCCTGGAGGCCACCTCCCGGATCCTGGCCGAGGCCGACTGGGACGTCCGGGTCCTGATCCTGACCACCTTCGACCCGGACGAGTACGTCTACAAGGCGCTGCGCGCCGGGGCCAGCGGCTTCGTGCTCAAGGACATCCCTCCCGACCAGCTGGCCATCGCCGTCCGCACCGTCGCCGACGGCGGGGCGCTGCTAGCCCCGTCGATCACCCGACGCCTCATCGGGCGGTTCACCGAGCGCATGACTGTCGACGCCGCCGTCGCCGGCCGCCTCGAGCGCCTCACCGACCGGGAGCGCGAGGTGGTGGTGGCCGTCGCCCGCGGGTCCACCAACGCCGAGATCGCCGGCGAGCTCTTCATCGGCCCGGCGACGGTCAAGTCGCACGTGTCGAGCATCCTGACCAAGCTCGGCCTGCGCGACCGCACCCAGCTCGTGGTGTTCGCCTACGAGAGCGGCCTCGTCGAGGCCGGCACCCGCGACATCGGCCACTGACGCTCCGGCGATCGGTCGGGCTCGCCATCTGACCACCACTGTTCGCTCTTCTGGCGCCCGTGCTTCATTCCCCAGGCCAGCGCCGACAGCTACAAACCAGAAACATGGCCAACTGGCGAGAGGTTCGGTCCTGGCGGGCACTGTTGCGTTGCGCCGGCCCAGGGCAGACTGAAGTCGCCTCGTCCACTCGAGATCAGATCGCCAGGATCAGTTCTTCGAATGCGACCGCCAGTCGCCTGTTGGTGGGCTCCTCGACAGCCAGCTCGTGGTGTCCACGCCGAATGCTCTGCACCAACGCCGGCATGCCCGTCATGGCGACCAAGATGGCGTCCATCGGCCGCGGCGAGGCTGGCCGGTCACCACCTCCTGGGACCAGCTCGACGCGGGCGACTGCTCGGGCGCCGACGGTTCGGGTATGGTCCGGAGGTGAAGCGGACCGGGCGCAGAGCCAGACCGCGAGCGCCGGTTATGGCGGCGGGGCCCTTGGACACCATTGCCTTGGGTGGGAGCGGGCTCCGGGTCAGTCGGCTGGGGCTGGGAACCGCACCGCTCGGCAACCTGTTCACCAAGGTGCAGGAGTCCGATGCCGACGCCACGATCGACGCCGCCCTGGGCGCCGGCATCACCTTCGTGGACACTGCTCCCCACTACGGCCTCGGCGTCGCCGAGCGCCGCCTCGGCCGCCGGCTGGCCCAGGTGCCTCGGGACCGGTTCGTGCTGTCGACCAAGGTCGGCCGGCTGGTCCGCCCGCTCGAAGCGGGCGAGATGACCGACCCGGAGGGGTTCACGGCCACGCCCGGGGCCAAGCGGGTCTGGGACTTCTCCCGCGACGGGGTGCGACGGTCGCTTGAGGAGAGTCTGGATCGGCTCGGCCTGGACCGGATCGACGTGGCCCTGGTCCACGACCCCGACAACCACGAGCGCGAGGCCGCCGAGCAGGCCCTGCCCGCGCTCGCCGAGCTCCGCGACCAGGGAGTTGTCCGGGCCATCGGGGCCGGCATGAACCAGGCCGAGATGCTCACCCGCTTCGTCCGCGAGCTCGACCTCGACCTGGTGCTGATGGCAGGCCGCTACAGCCTCCTGGACCAGGGGGCCCTGGCGGAGCTGCTGCCGGCCTGCCTCCAGCGCGGGGTGGCGGTGGTGATCGGCGGCGTCTTCAACAGCGGGCTGCTGGCCGACCCTCGGCCCGGGGCAACCTTCGACTACGCCCCGGCCCCGCCGGAGTTGGTCGAGCGGGCCGGCCGTCTCCAGGCGGTCTGCACCAGCCATGGGGTGCCGTTGCGGGCGGCCGCCCTGGCCTTCCCGTTCGGCCACCCGGCGGTGGCCAGCGTGCTCGTCGGCGCCCGCACGGCCGCTGAGGTGCAAGACGCCGTGGACATGGCGGGCCGGCCAGTCCCCGCCGAGCTCTGGGCCGAGCTGGTCGCCGATGGCCTGCTGCCCGGCCACGTCCCCGTCCCCACCTCGTGATGCGCCGGGTCGACGCCCACCACCACCTCTGGGACCCGGCCCGCCGGGCCTACCCGTGGATGGACGAGCGCCTGGCGCCGTTCCAGCGCCGGTTCGCTCTGGAGGACCTGGACGCGGCCGCTGGGCCGCACGGGATCGGCCAGACGGTCGTCGTCCAGACCGTCGCCAGCGTCGAGGAGACCAAGGAGTTCCTTGCCGTGGCCGGGGCCGGCGGACGCGTCGCGGGCGTTGTCGGCTGGGTCGACCTGACCGCTGCCGACGTCGCCGACACCGTCGCCGCGCTCCAGACGGCGCCCGGTGGCGAGACCCTGGTCGGGCTCCGCCACCAGGTCCATGACGAGCCTGACCCGGCCTGGCTGCTCCGCCCAGAGGTGCTGCGGGGGCTGGTCGCGATCGCCGACGCCGGGCTCGCCTACGACCTGCTCGTCCGCGAGCGCGAGCTGCCGACCGCCCGGGCGGTGGCCGAGCGGCTTCCCCAGCTCGGCTTCGTCCTCGACCACCTGGGCAAGCCGCGGATCCGTGAGGCGCAGCTCGAGCCGTGGGCCACCGAGCTTCGCGCTCTCGCCCGCCTGCCCAATGTCACCTGCAAGGTGTCCGGCCTGGTGACCGAGGCCGACTGGGACACCTGGACCCCCCAGCAGCTCGTCCGCTTTGTCGCCGCCGCGGCCGACGCGTTCGGCCCCGACCGGCTGCTGTTCGGTTCCGACTGGCCGGTGTGCCTGCTGGCGGCCGACTACGCCGAGGTGGTCGCGGCGGCCGAGCAGGCCCTGGAGGCGGTCGGCCTCACCACGGCCGAGCGCGAGCTGGTGTTCGGCGCCAACGCCGGGCGGGTGTACCGCCTGCCTGAGCCAACCGACGACGACGGAGGTTGACGATGCTCCGCACCCAGCTCATCCACCCACAGATCCTCGGCGCGCTGGCCGAGGCCGGCCACGGCTCCCAGCTGCTGATCTCAGACGGCAACTTCCCCCACGTCACCGCCACCCCGCCCGGCGCCCGGCGGGTCTACCTCAACCTCTCCCCCGGACGGGTGACGGTCACCGAGGTCCTGGCCGCGGTCGCGGCGACGGTGCCGTTGGAGGCGGCGGCGGTCATGCAGCCCCACGACGCCCCCGAGCCGGCCGTCCTGGGCGAGTACCGGGAGCTGCTGCCCGCCGGTCTCGCTGTCGAGGTGGTGGAGCGGATGGCGTTCTACGAGCTGACCCGCCGGCCCGATGTGCACCTCGCCGTCGCCACCGGCGACCAGCGGCTGTATGCCAACCTCCTGCTGACCATCGGCTATATCGACCCCACCGCTGGCTAACCGGCCCTAGACATCCGATGTTTCCGCGGCTACGGTACGGCTGGGGGGCGGAGCCGGGTGGGCCGATGACGGCCCCACACGCATGGGAGGTCGCCATGACCAAGCGTCAATGCTCCCGTTGGGCCGCATGCGTCGCCGCCGTGTCGCTGCTGCTCGCCGCCTGCAGCAGCGGTGGCGGTGGCGACAACCAGAGCCAGTCGACGCAGGGGACGGGGGCCGACCAGTTCAAGGGCGTCGACGTCACCGTCCTGACCTTCACCGGGCCGCAGATCGCCGAGCCGCTGCAACGGCGCGCCCCCGACTTCAACCAGCGGACCGGCGCCAACATCAAGGTGGTGACCGTCCCCTTCGCCGACCTCTACGACAAGATCCTCACCGACCTGGCCACCGGGACCAACAGCTACGACGCGTTCGTCTTCGACCCCCAGTGGATGGGCGACTTCGTCCCGCCCGGCTACCTGGAGGACATCACCGACCGGGTCAAGGCCGACCAGGCCATGAAGTGGGACGACATCGCGCCCTTCTTCCGCGACTTCAGCGCCTCCTACAAGGGCCGCACCTACACCATCCCGCTGGACGGCGACTTCCAGATGGTCTACTACCGCAGCGACGTGCTGCAGCGCGACGGGCTGAAGCCCCCGGCGACCTGGGACGACTACCTGGCCATCGCCAAGCGCTACAACGGCAAGGACCTCAACGACGACGGCAAGGCCGACTACGGGTCCTGCATCGCCAAGAAGCGGGCCGCCCAGTCCTACTGGATGTCGTGGTCGGTCGCGGGCTCCTACCTCCAGGCGGAGGGGACCAGCCAGGGCGCGTTCTTCGACGTCAACACGATGAAGCCGCTGGTCAACAACCAGGCGTTCGCGACCGCCCTCGACGTCTACAAGCAGACCACCCAGTACGCGCCCAAGGACGAGCTGAACCTCGACGTCGGCGACACCCGCGGGCTGTTCACCTCGGGCCGCTGCGCCCTCTCGGCCGACTGGGGCGACATCGGCACCCTGGCCATCGACCCCAAGACCTCGACCGTGAAGGACAAGGTGGGCACGGTCATCATGCCCGGGTCCAAGAAGGTCCTGGACCGGGCCAGCGGCCAACTGGTCGACTGCGACGCCACCCGCTGCCCGCACGCCATCGACGGGGTCAACCACGCGCCGTTCGCCGCCTTCGGCGGCTGGTCGGGGGCGATCAACGCCGCCGTCGACCAGAAGGTCAAGGACGCCGCCTACGCGTTCATGTCCTTCATGAGCGCCCCCGAGCAGTCCAACGTCGACGTGACCCTGGGCAAGACCGGGTTCAACCCCTACCGGACCTCGCAGTTCGAGGACACCGACCTGTGGATCAAGGCGGGCATGAGCAAGGAGGGCGCCGACAACTACCTCGGAGCCATCCGCGAGAGCCTGCAGAGCCCGAACATGATCCTCGACCTACGGGTCCCCAAGTCGGCCCAGTACCAGGGCGTGGTCCTCGACACGGCGGTTTCCCAGTTCCTGGCTGGGGAGCTGACCCGCGACCAGGCGATCCAGCAGATCGAGCAGGGCTGGGAGAAGATCACCGACGAGGAGGGACGTGACGATCAGAAGGCCGCCTACACCGACAGCCTGAACATCCAGCGCTAGCGCATGGACGCGGCCAGGGTGGCGGGCGGACGGGGCCGCCCCGTGGCGGCCGGGGAAGCGGCCCGGGCCCGCTCGCAGGCGTCGCTGGGGGCGAGCTTCGCCGTCCGGGCCGCGTTCATCTGGCCCGCCCTGCTGGCCATCCTGTTCGTCTCCATCTACCCGCTGCTGGCCTCGCTGTACATCAGCCTGTCGCGCCTGAAGCTGGTCCGGGGCGGCTTCGAGTTCCGCTTCGTCGGGCTGGACAACTTCCGCGAGCTCCTGGTCGGCGGCGAGCAGGGCAATTTCCTCGGGGTGCTGGGGCCGCTCGGCCCGGTGGGCTGGGCGGTCATGGCCGCCGGCGTCGCCCTGCTCGGCTGGGGGCTGGTCCGCGCCTGGCGCGGCGGGGCCTCGGTCGCCGGGATGGTCTTCCGCGTGCTCGGCGCGCTCCTGGCCGCCGGCACCCTGTGGCTGGCCACCCGGACCCTGCTGGCCGCCGGCGGGCGGCCCGGCACCGCCATGGTGACGCTGGTCTATGTGCTCGTCGGGATCACGGCCCAGTTCCTCCTCGGGCTGGGCCTGGCCTACCTGCTCACCCAGGGCCTGCCCGGGCAGCGCTTGTTCCGGGTGGTGTTCCTGCTGCCGATGATGATCACCCCGGTCGGGGTGGCCTACATGTTCCGCATGCTCACCGACACCGGGAAGGGCCCGCTGCAGCCGCTGTGGGCGGCCGTCGGGCTCAGCGACTTCTCCTGGGTCAACAGCCCCTGGGGGGCCCGGGTCGCGGTGATGGTGGGCGACATCTGGCAGTGGACCCCGTTCATGTTCATTATCCTGCTGGCCGCCCTCGAGGCCCAGGACACCGACACCGTCGAAGCGGGGATGGTCGACGGCGCCAACCGCTGGCAGATCTTCCGCCACATCTCGCTGCCGGCGATCCTGCCGGTGTGCGCCACGGTCGTCCTCATCCGGCTCATCGAGGCCTTCAAGATCATCGACCTGCCGAACATCCTGACCAACGGCGGCCCGGGCACGGCCACCGAGTCCCTCAGCCTGCACGCCTACTTCCGCTGGCGGACCCTGGACCTCGGCCAGTCGGCCGCGGTCGCCTACTCGCTGCTGTTCATCGTCACCGTGGCCGCGCTCGCCTACGTCAACCTGGTCCGGCGGCGGATCACGGAGGAGTGAGCCGATGAGCCCGCTGCGGCGCCGCTCGGTCAACGAGCTGCCACCGGCCGGGAAGCTGGCCGCCTACCTGATCCTGGTCGGCTGGGCCGTCGTGGTCCTGTTCCCGCTGTACTGGCTGGTGATCACCTCGTTCAAGCTGCCCGTCCAGGTCAACAGCGGGCCCGTGTACCTGCCGTTCGTCGACTTCCAGCCGTCCCTGGACGCCTGGCGCTACATCTTCGTGGACCTGCGGGACGACACCCTGCGGCCGTACCTCAACACCGTCGTGGTCGCGCTCAGCAGCTCGGTGCTGGCCCTGGTGCTCGGGTCGGCCGGCGCCTACGCACTCGCCCGCTTCCCCTACAAGCCGCGCCTCGGGATGATCGCGCTGGCCGCCGGCTGCCTGGCCCTGGTCGCCGTCGCCGTCGCCCTCGGCATGCCGCCGGCGGTGGCCGTGGCCGTCGCGGTAGGCTGCTTCGCGATCCTGGCCGCCACCATCGGCCGCCGCTTCCGGCGGACGCTGTCCAA
>JASLIH010000547.1 GCA_030152105.1 Actinomycetes bacterium | reverse complement strand
CGGTTCGCCGAAGGCTGCTTCGGGCGGCATCTGCTTCGCGAGGACCCGGCGGCGCCACTGGTCCAGTTCCGGTACGGCGGTCGTCCTCCGCGTCACTCGCCGGGGCCTGGGCTCGGCGTTCAGGTCGACCCGGCGGCGCTTCAGCGATACGTCGTCGACCAGGCCACTGTCACGTAGGCTCGGAGAAAGGAGCGACCGATGTCGCGAGTCGGACGGCTGGTGCTGTGGGTCAAGGCCCCGCGGTCGCTGCGGCACTTCAACGCGCTCTGCCGCGCCCCTGTCCAGGCCCAGGAGGACCTGCTGCGCCAGATCCTGGAGACCAACGCCGACACCGAGTTCGGCCGGCGTCAGAGCTTCGGCACCATCCGCGGCTTCGGGGAGTTCCAGGAGCGAATCCCGCTCTCGGCGTATGAGGACCTGGAGCCGTACATCACCGCGGAGATGAACGGGCGGCCCAACCAGCTCACCAGGGAACCGCCGGTCCTGTTCACCACGACCAGCGGGACCACCGGCAACCGCAAGTACATCCCCATGACCCAGGAAGGCAAGCGCGCCAAGTCGCACCTCACCTGGCTGTGGCTGTGCGGCCTGTACCGCGACCACCCCGGGGTTGTCGGGGGCCGGATCCTCAGCGTCGTCAGCCCCGAGGTCGAGGGCCACGCCCCCAGCGGCGTCCCGATCGGTGCCGAGTCCGGGCACGCCTACCGCACCATGCCCGGCCCTATCCGCTCGATCTACACCGCCCCCTACGGGGTGTTCGCCATCGAGGACTACGAGGCCAAGTACTACACGCTGCTGCGGCTGGCCGCCGGCCAGAACATCAGCTGCATCGCCACCGTCAACCCGAGCACCATCGTCCTGCTCGCCGACCGGCTCGCCGGCCACGGCGAGTCGATCATTCGTGACGTCCGCGACGGGTCGCTCTCCTCCGAGTTCCCCGTGCCCCAGGAGCTTCGAGACTCACTGCACCTGCGACCGGATCCGGAGCGCGCCAGGCACCTCGAGCGGGCGGCCGCTGCCGGCGGCGGCCCGCTACGGCCCGGGCTGGCCTGGCCAGAGCTGACCGCGATCGGCTGCTGGAAAGGCGGGACCGTCGGCGCCTACCTGGCCAAGTTCGACACCTACTTCCCGCAACGGCCACCGGTCCGGGACCTTGGCTACTACGCCACCGAGCTGCGCGGCTCGGTCCCGCTCAGCGACAACGGCGACGCCGGAACGATGGCGGTCGGCACCAACGTGCTCGAGTTCCATCCCGCCGCAGAGGATCGCGCTCCCGAAGGCCGCGAGCTGCTCCGGCTCGAACAGCTCGAGGTCGGGCAGCGCTACTTCGTCTATGTCACCAACGCCTCGGGGCTCTACCGCTACGAGATGAACGACATCGTCGAGGTGGCGGGACACTACGGCAAGACCCCGCTCATCCGGTTCATCCAGAAGGGCAAGGGGGTCGTCTCCTTCACCGGCGAGAAGCTCTACGAGACCCAGGTCATCGCCGCCGTCGACAAGGCACTGGCCGCGATGCGAGGCCGCTACCATTTCATCGCCGCGGTCGCCGAGCTGGTGGACGGCACCACCCCCCGGCTGATCTTCCTGGTCGAGTTCGACGACCCGATCACCGACCAGGACGGTTCGGCACTGGTGGACCGCCTCGACGCAGCCCTGGGCGAGGAGAACGACGAGTACCTCACCAAGCGCAAGTCGCTACGCTACGGCCCCCCCGTCATCCGGGTGGTGCGACCCGGCGAGTTCGACAAGTACCGCCGCCGCATGGTGGAGACCGGCCAGCGGGCCGACGGCCAGTTCAAGGTCCTGCGCCTGACCAGTGACACCACGTTCGCCGCCGAGTTCACTGCCGAGCGGGACCTGGTCGGGAGTGCGCGAGCCAAGGCCTGACCCTCCACGGTCTCGCCGCGGCGACCCCAGACGGCCTGTTCGAGACCGGCCACCCGTGGTTCCCGGCCGTCAGTCGTGAGCCTTGACAAGCCACAGCTCAGCAAACAAGGTCGTCCTACCGGGGCCAGGCATCTCCGGTAGGGAGGGGCCATGGACGTGCCCGCAGACCGCTCGAGGCCGGCCAGCGCCCTGCCTGCCCACCCCAGTCACCGGGAGGCAGTCCGGTCGCCGCGTCGGCGGCGGCCCACCGGGGCGGCCCCACCGCTGCCCTATCGGCTGCAGACCAGCGGCGTCGGCTGGCTGGTGGCCGCGCTCGTGCTGGTCGGCCTGACCCTGGCAATCTTCGCCCGCGGCCTGCGCGGCCCGGCCGTGACGGCGACGGTGATCGACGACGCGGTCGTGGGCTGGCTGGCCGGCCTGTACGGGCCGGGGGCGGCGCCGTTCCTGCGGGGCGTGGCCCACATCAGCTCCTGGTGGGTGCTGTACACGGCCTCCTACGGGCTGCTGCTTGTCCTGCTGGTCCTGCGGCGCTGGCGGCACCTGATCGTGTGGTTCGTCGCCCTGCAGCTCGGCAGCAACCTCATTGTCGGCCTGGCGATGGTCACACGCCGGCCACGCCCGTTCGGGGTCGACATCCAGACCAGCTGGGGCGGCTGGGCGCTGCCGTCAGTGCAGGTCGCCTTCCTGACCGCGATCCTCATGGGCGTGCTGTACACGCTGGTGCCCGAGGGGCGCTGGCGCAATCTGGGCAAGTGGCTGGCGGCCGCAGTGGTGGCGGTGGTCGCGGTGGCCCGGTTCGCACTGGGGGTCGACGCGCCGACCGACGTGCTGGTCGGGGTGGGCATCGGGGTCACCATCCCGCTGCTGCTGTTCCGCCGCTTCACCCCCAACGAGGTCTACCCGGTCAGCTACCGGCGCGGCCGCAGCGCCCACCTGGACATCGGCGGCGCCCGCGGAGCCGCCATCCGGCGCGCCCTCGCCGACCAGCTCGGCTTGGTCGTCCAGGACATCAAGCCGTTCGGGCTGTCCGGGTCGGCCGGCTCCACCCCCCTGCGCATCACCGTCGACGGCGACCCCCCGGCGCAGCTGTTCGGCAAGCTCTACGCCCAGAGCCACCTGCGTTCGGACCGCTGGTACAAGCTCGGCCGGGAGCTGCTGTATGG
>JASLIH010000541.1 GCA_030152105.1 Actinomycetes bacterium | reverse complement strand
CACGCGCGTGCGCGGGGCGCTCCGGACGCGGCCGCCGAGCTGCTGGAGCTGGCCCGGGAGGTGACACCGCCCGAGGACGACGCAGGGCTCCCACGACGAAGCGTTGCGGCAGCTGAGTACCACTTCGACGCCGGCGATGCGACGCGCGCGACGGCGTTGCTGGAAGAGTCGATCACCATGGCGCGGCCTGGTCGTGACCGCGCCCGCCTCCTGTTCCGCCTGGCCTCCATCAGTTGGCTCGACATCCGCCGCGTGCAGGAACTGTCCGAGCAAGCCCTGCGGGAGGTGGGGGATGACGCCGAGACCCGGGCTGCGATCCATGAGCACCTTGCCTGGGTGGGGATCTACCGTGGTGAGCTTGCGTTCGCCGCGACGCACACGAGAGCCTCCATGGATTGGGTGCGGCTGATCGCCGATCCCGCAATCCGGGCCGAGTCGTTGTCCACCTTCGGCATGGTCGAGTTCCTGCTGGGTCGGCCGGCGCAGGACCTCATGGCCGAGGCCGTGCAGCTCGAGGATATGGCGATCCAGGAGGCTCCGGGGAGCCAGGCAACCGTCTTCACCGCGTCCCGGACCTGTCACGGACTCCAGCTGCTGTGGGCGGGCGAGCTGGACGCCGCACGCCAGGTTCTCCACCAGGAGCTGACCGAGTACGAGCGGCTGGGGCGGTATGTCGTCAGGGGCGAGCTCCTCACCTACCTGGCCGAGGTGGAATGCCGGGCGGGAAACTGGGACGTCGCCGCCAGGCACGCCCAGGAGGCGTACGACATCGACGTAGAGGCTGGGTGGCTGTTGGGGCTGGGCCACCTGCTATTTCCCAGGGCGCTGGTGGCGGCACACACCGGCGACATGGATGCGGCTCGTTCGGACGCGGAGGAAGGGCTTCGCCAGAGCTTGCGGAACGAGGACATGCTCGACGCGAGCTGCAACCGGGCGGTGCTCGGGTTCCTCGAGCTCTCCCTGTCGAACCCCACCGCGGCGATCGAACGACTCAAGCCGGTACTGGCGTTCCTGGACGAGCTGGGGTCCCCGGAGCCCGGCATCATCCCGTGCGTGCCGGACGCGATCGAGGCCCTGGTCTCCCTGGGAAGGCTGGACGAGGCCGAGGCACTCCTCGGTCGTCTGGAGCGGCAGGGACGAACCCTCGATCGGCCATGGGCCATCGCCACCGCCGCGCGAGGCCGAGGGCTGCTCACCGCTGCCCGGGGCGATCTGACCGGGGCCAGTTCGGCGCTGGAGCAAGCTCTGGTGGAGCACCGGCGGGTGCCGCAGCCCTTCGAGCTGGCCCGGACCCTGCTGGTGAAGGGCGAGGTGGAACGCAGAGCCAAGCAGAAGCGAGCCGCCCGCTCCACCCTGGAGCAGGCGCTTGGTCTCTTTCAGTCCCTCGGTGCGCCGCTGTGGGGGCAGAGGGCGCGAGACGACCTCGCCCGTGTCGGCGGTGCAGTGCTGCCGTCCAACCAACTCACACCCACCGAGCAACGGATCGCCCAGCTGGTGTGGGAAGGGAAGAAGAACCGCGAGGTCGCCGACGTCCTGTTCATCTCCGTGAAGACCGTCGAGGCGAACCTGTCGCGAATCTTCCACAAGCTCGGGGTTCGTTCGCGCACCGAGCTCACCCGCCGGATCGCCACGACCGACGGCCAGCAGACCACGTCCCCCGAGGCAGGCACCCAATAGCACGAATGGCCCGCCGTGGAGCACTAGGGAGTGCCGCGGTCGCTTCACTTCAAAGGGTTTTCCCCGATTCCTCACCGCTCCACGAGGCCTAGCCTCCTGCGAAAGGGCGGACCCCCGTCGTCCAGAGCGAGGAGAAAGGTCAACATGCAGCCCCAGACAGCAACCGCACAGCTCTCCGGGCAGGTCTGGCGGCACGTCGTCGTCGTGGCTGCCATGGTCTCCGCCATTGTGGGAGGCGTGGTCGTCGCAGCCGGCCGTACGGTGGCATCCGAGCCGGGGGTCAATGAGGTTCGCCTTCAAGCACCTTCGCTGGATCAATCCTGCCGGGAGCTCATCGCCATCCCCAAATGGGGATGGGTCTGCACCAATCGCCGCCCTTAACGGCTGGAAGTCGTCGGTGGCTTGAGCGGAACTTCGAGCGGAACCTCCATGTCACCACCGCCCGGACCGCCAACCGAACAGCCGCTCGCGGATGTCGCCGCCGCCGCTCGCGATCTCTCCGACCTCGTGCAGAAACTCCAATACGGCCAGCGCGTCAAGGTGATCTGGCGGCGATGCACGTCCAATCCGCTACGACCCTCACAGGGACCTCCTCGCGCTCCCGCCTACGGGGGAGCACTATCGTGCGCTGAGCTGAGGAGGTCCCATCACATGTCATCTTTTCCTTTTGCCTGTGCTGCACCGCTGCTGGGGACCACAGCACCCCCACGACCGGCGCTGGAGACCACGCAGATGACGCAGCGGGCGATTCGCCCAACCTCAGGGCGAGCTCGCGTCTCGAATGAGCCGAGACAGGTCGGTCCGGGCAAGCGTGTGCTCCTCACCGCCGCTCTTGAGGACGGTCTTGCCCCTGACGATGCGGGCGTTGGCCGCCAGCCAGTCCTTGCTGGCGGCGGTCGCCGAGGTCACCGTGTCGCCGCCGAGGCTTTGGATCTCGATGTCGTCGCCGTCGCCGCCGTCGATGAT
>JASLIH010000483.1 GCA_030152105.1 Actinomycetes bacterium | reverse complement strand
GCCCGCCGGCCCCCGGGCAGGCGCTTGAGCCCGGACGCCTCGGCCATCTCGACGAACGCGCGGGTGCCGTCGACGGCGATGGCGCCCGCCACCGGCTCGCCGGTCGGGCCGCTGGCCGCCACCGGGACCCGCTGGAACCCGGCCGCGACCAGCGCCTCGAGGGTCCCGGCGCCGCCGTCGCCGAGCGGCAGCCGGACCACCTCGGCATCGGGCCGGGCCCGGCGCAGGCCGGCCTCGATGGCGGCGGCGGCCTGGCCAGCGCTCAGGCTGCCCTCGAACTTGTCCGGCGCGACCACGACTCGCATGGAGCGGAGCTTAGCCGCTCCCGGATACGATGTGGCGGCTGGGAGATGGCGGAGGGAGGCCGGACGCATGGGACGACGTTCGCGGGCGCGAGAGCGCACCGCCGCCTCGGCGGTGGCCGAGGATCCGGGGGCGGTCCCCCCGGTCCCGGACAGGCCCCGGCGGGGCTGGCTCAGGGCCCTCAACCCCTTCAAGTTCCGGCAGCTGACCCGGTCCCGGGCCCGGACCGGGGCGATCGGGTTCGGCCTGCTGGCGGTGCTGTTCGCGGTCCTCGGGATGGTCACCAGGGAGGCGTCCTGGTTCAGCTCGGCCGTGCTGCTGGTCATCCTGGCCGTGGCCTGGGGGGTCACGGCGGCCTTCCTCGGCAGGGATGACCCATCGAGCTGACCACCGCCGCCCTGATCGAGGCCACCGAGACCACCCACGGCCGGGTCGGGCGGCTGCTGGCCGGCCTCGGCCCGGCCGACTGGGACGCCACCGTGCCCGCCACCCCGGCCTGGTCGGTCGCCGACGTCGTCGCCCACCTGGCCGAGGGCGACCGGGCGGCCCTGGCCAGCACCCGGGGCGCGTGGGCGCTGGAAGGCTCGCTCGACGACTGGACCGCCGCCGGGGTCGCCGCCCACAACGGCGAGCCGGCCGAGGGACGGCTGGAGGGCTGGGAGGCGGCCGCCGACGCCTGGCGCTGGCAGCTGGCCGCCCTGGACGCCGAGGGATGGCGGGGCCGGGTGGCCTGGGTGGCGGGGACGATCTCGGTCAGGACCCTTGGGGCGCTGCGGCTCAACGACGCCTGGCACCACGGCCGCGACATGGCCCAGGCCACCGGGCGGCGGTTCGACGCCGACGCACCGACCCTGGCGCTGCTGGCCGACCTGGCCGCCCGGACGATCCCGAGCGGCCTGTCGCGGGGGGGCCGGGCCCGGCCGGGCGCGGTCATCCTGGTCCGTCTCGGCGCCGGCCAGTGGCTGCTCGGCGGGGCCGCCGGCGAGCGCCCCGACCCCGCCGCCAACCCCGACCTGGTGCTGGAGGCCGACCCCCTGGCGTTCGTCCTGCGGGCCGCCGGCCGCACCTCCGGCGACCCCTGGGAGGTCCAGGGGGACGCCAGCCTGGCCGCGGCGGTGGCGGCCACCCTGAGCAGCGTCAGCTGAGCCGGGACGCCGTCGCGGCGGCGAGCCTGCTCCGCCGGTAGAATGTGCACCCGTTCACGATCCACGGCGCGTTCACGATTCCAGGGACGGAGCGACCGATGGCCTCCAGCACCGTCTTCCTCGACCTCCTCGGCCCCCAGCGGGCGTCCGAGAAGGGCACCACCTGCCCGGGCGACCTGCCCCCGGCGTCCGACCCGGAGCTGGTCGAGCGGGCCCGCGCGGCCAGGGCCGCCCTCGGCGGCCGGGCGTTCGTGCTCGGCCACCACTACCAGCGCGACGAGGTCATCCAGTTCGCCGACGCCCGCGGCGACTCCTTCCGGCTGGCCCAGCAGGCCGCGGCCCGGCCCGAGGCCGAGTTCGTGGTCTTCTGCGGAGTCCACTTCATGGCCGAGTCGGCCGACATCCTGACCGGCGAGCACCAGCAGGTGATCCTGCCCGACCTGGCCGCCGGCTGCTCCATGGCCGACATGGCGACCTGGGCCCAGGTCGACGAGGCCTGGGAGATCCTCGAGGAGTGGGTGCCCGGCGGGACCGTGCCCCTGACCTACATGAACTCCTCGGCCGCGATCAAGGCCTTCACCGGCCGCGAGGGCGGCGCCATCTGCACCTCCTCGAACGCGGCCACGGCGATGGCCTGGGCGTTCGAGCGGGCCGAGCGGGTCCTGTTCCTGCCCGACCAGCATCTGGGCCGCAACACCGCCCTGGCCATGGGCCTCGAGGCGGCCGACTGCGTGGTCTGGGACCCGCACCGCGTCGACGGCGGCCTCGACCCGGACCGGGCCCGGGCGGCCAAGGTGGTGCTGTGGCGCGGGCACTGCTCGGTCCACGCCCGCTTCCTGCCTGAGCACGTCGACCGGGTGCGCGAGCGCATCCCCGGGGTGCGCGTGCTGGTCCACCCCGAGTGCCGCCACGAGGTCGTCGCCAAGGCCGACGAGGTCGGCTCGACCGAGCGGATCATCAAGGTGGTGGCGGCGTCGCCGCCGGGGTCGAGCTGGGCCATCGGCACCGAGCTCAACCTGGTCCACCGGTTGGCCACCGAGCACCCCGACAAGACGATCGCCTTCCTGGACCGGACGGTGTGCTTCTGCTCGACCATGAACCGCATCGACCTCCCCCACCTGACCTGGGCCATGGAGGAGCTGATGGCCGGCCGGGTCCCCAACCGGGTGAGCGTCGACAAGGCGACCAGGGCCGAAGCCCTGGTCGCCCTGGAGCGGATGCTCGCCCTGCCCGGCTAGCGGGTCAGGCGACCATGCCGTGCGGGTCGAGCACGTACTTCCTGGCCGCGCCCTTGTCGAACTCCTGGTAGCCCTCCGGGGCCTGGTCGAGCGGGATCACGGTCGCGTTGACATTCTTGGCGATCTGCACCTTGTCGTGGAGGATCGCCATCATCAGCTGGCGGTTGTACTTCATCACCGGGCACTGGCCGGTGGTGAAGGAGTGGGACTTGGCCCAGCCGAGCCCGATCCGGATCGACAGCGACCCGACCTTG
>JASLIH010000454.1 GCA_030152105.1 Actinomycetes bacterium | reverse complement strand
TGCCAGCCCTGCCGCCGTTCGGGTTCGGGAAGCTCGCACAGCAGCGTGGCCAAGGGGGGGCGCCGGGGCAGGAGGCGCCGGGCGGCGGCCGGCAGCGACGCCGGGACCGTCCTGGGGCGGTCGGGGCTGCTGGGTGGGGCCACGGTCGCGAACACCGCGGCGACCTCGTCGGTCACCAACCGCGAGGCGTCGGACGACCAGCGTGGTCGCCCCCGGACCTTGCGGATCACCCTGGTCACCTGGGGGTCAGCCATTCCGCCGTCGCGCAGCCAGGCGAACAGCCGCTGGCCGGCCGGGGTCGGGAGCTGACGGGCGCGAGCGGTGGCCACCGGGTCGGGCGTGCGGGGTAGGCGCAGCAGGGCCTGCTGCAGATCGTGCTCCCAGGGTTCCCAGCCCTCGGTCGCGGCCCGCTCCAGCCTGGCCACCAGCTCGCCTGGGTCGAGGTGGCCGGTAACGCTGCTGGGGGTGGCGACCAGTAGCGGCGGCGCGGAGGGCTGCCGGTCCAGCCCGATGGCGATCTCGTGCAGCCGGTACAGCAAAGCCCGCCGCGGCCCGGGGCCACCGGCCAGCGGCCACGCCAGCGGCGTTCACTGGCCCCCCAGACGGCCCTCATGAACCCGCGGAGCAGGATCCGCCTGGCCGGCGGGGTCACCGCAGCCAGGACAGCCCAGCTCAGTTGCTGGTACTCATTCAGAAACGTGATGGGGGGAACCTGGTCGTTGGGAAGCCACGACTGGATGCGGTAGCGGGCCAGCACCGGGCCGAGGCCGTCGGCCAGCGCGGCCCGGTCGCGGTGGGCCAAGGCGACCAGGGCGGCCAGCAGCCGTTCCAGGGCTACCGGGTCGACGGTCGGAGTGCCCTCCAAGAACGCGGCCAGCTCCTCGGCCAGTTCGGCGGGCGTGGCGATCGGTGGCGGCAGCTCCCGCGGCGTCGACGCCAGCAGGGCCGGTGCTGGCGCCGGTCGGGGGACCGGCAGCTGGCTACCCAGGGCTGTGACGACCCGCTGGCTCAGGTCGGCCGGGAGGGCGGCGGCCGCCGCCAGCAGTTCGGCCCTGGCCGGCTCCTCGGCCCGGCCGGCGTGGCGCAGCACCAGCGACAGCGCCCGGGTCTGCAGCTCGGCCGCTTCCTGGGCGAAGGCGACTGCGACCACGGCCAGCACCTCGCCGGCGCGCTCGGGCTGGCGCCGGGCCACCGCATCCAGCCAGGACAGCTGCCTGCGGACCAGGTGCTTCTCGGGGCGGAACAGCACCGCCCGGCTCACCTCCAGCAGCCGGTCCGGCTCCAGACGGCCGGCATTATCGAGTCGGCGCAGGGCCCGCTGGGCGCACACGGCGACCTGCGAGGGGCTGTCGGCCAGCAGCCGGGTGTAGTCGCGGGTCCGGGCCGCCACCTCCTCCAGGGTCGGGTCCAAGGCCTCGTGCAGCAGCAGGAACCCGCGCAGCTCGGCGGGCGGCCCACCCTGGACCAGCCGCCCGATGGAGCGGTCCAGCAGCCGGACCCGGTCCAGCCGGCCGTCCACGGCCAGGGCAGCCAGGGCCAGCGGCCAGCTCGCCTCCGGCGGCATCCACCCGGAGGCGGAGGAGGCGAACAGCCGACCGACCCCGTCCACCTCCAGCAGGTGCGGGGCCAGGGCATCCAGGAACGGGTCGGTGGCCAGGGTCTCGGCGAGCCGGCCGTCGGGTCGCTGTGACCGCGCCCAGCCGAGGACGAACCCGTCGGTGGTCGGCAACTCGATCCCCTGCAGTCCCGTGGATGTCACCAGCTCGGCGACCAGCCGCCACCGGTGGTCGTCCCAGTCGTTGGTGCCGAGCCGGGCCGCCAGCCGGCGGGTCAGCTCGGGCAGCCAGGGGACCTGGCGGGCCCGCAGCACCCGCAGGACCTCCACGGTGCTGCGATCCTCGATCCAGGTCCGCAGGTCCTGGCGGGTGAGCCAACGGGCCACGGTGTCGGCCCCCGACAGACAGCCCACTCCGGCGACCCGGAGGGCGGCGATGCGGCACCGGCGCAGCTGCCAGTCCACCTCGACGTCGTTGGCGAGCGGTCGTGCATAGCCTCGGACGGCCGCGGCGAGGCCGCGGCGCTGCCGGTCGTCCAGGTGCTCCACGGCCGCCGCGACCAGGCGGGCCTGCCCGCTGTCGATCACCGCCCGCAACGCCGGCCAGTCGAGGGTGCTCACCGCCCACCCGCCGGGGTGGTCGCCGCCGGAGCGTCCCGGTCGACTGGCTGGCCGGCGCGGGCCAGCTCGGCCGCTAGCACGTGCTTGCACTTGCCGCGGCTGCCCCGGTAGCGGGCCCACCATGGGCAAGTGCAGGCCGCGCCGCCATCGGCATCCAAGCGGACCCGGTGGCCGTGGTCGCCGACGACGACAGTGGCCAGCTCGCCGTCCAGGTGGACCGCCCCGGCCGCCACCAGCGCGCGGGCGTTGGCCAGCCGCGGGTTCATGGCCTCGACCCGGGCGGCGTCATAGGGCAGCTCGCGGTGGAAGTAGGCCGCCTCAGCCACGTCATAGCCCACCCGCCCGGCGGTGCCGAGCTGGCCCAGCGCGGCCAGCACCCGGGCCGCCGACAGCCCGGACCGCTCGGCCAGCAGGTCGACCTCAACCCGCGGCTCGAAGGCGAGCAACGCCCCGACCAGGTCGGCGTCGGCCTCGACCTGGTCGCCAGCCAGCGCCTCCAGCACCGCCCCCTCCCCGGAGAAACCGCGATAGGGCTCCGGCGACAACGTCACCACCAGGCGCATGCCGTTCAGGACCAGCTCCCAAGCGCTGGCCGACGGCGGACTCGCCGGGCCGACCACCGGCCCGTAGGCGCGCAGCCCGCGGGCGTGGCGCAGCAGCGGCGCCAGCGCCGCCAGCCGCTGCGGACCGGGCACACAAACCGCACCCGGCATCGGTCGCGAGGCCAGCCGCAGCGACCGGCCAGCCGGCACCGCCCACAACGCCGGGCTGCGAGCCCCACCCGGCAGCGAGCGCAGGAACCGCAGCCCCTCAGCCGCCGCCAGCTCGACCCGCAGGTCAAAGCGGGCCGCCAGCACCTGCACCTCGGCAAAGCCGCGCAGCCACCGCTCAGGCAGCGGCACCTTCTTCTCCACCACCGGCCCATCCAAGGTGGTCACCGCCAGCTCATCCGGCCCCACCGCCAGATGCAGCGGGTCAGCCCCGCCGATGCGGGCCAGCGCTTCACGCAGCGGCCCATTGACATCGACGTTGGTGGTGCCGCGGTCATGGACCTCGCCGTCCAAGGCCTCCGACAGGACATCCAGGCGGGCATAGACCCCACAGCAGCCGGAGAACGACTCAAACCGCAGCCGGTCCCCATTGCAGGTCACCACCGGGTCACGCAGCCCGGCTCGC
>JASLIH010000452.1 GCA_030152105.1 Actinomycetes bacterium | reverse complement strand
ATGTCGGCGCGGTAGTCGTGCCCGAACGAACCGAACTCGCCCGGCACCGACACCATCGCGTTCGCGGCGTCCATGGCCGTCTGGACGAAGGTGACCAGCGGCCGCCACCGCATCTGTTCGGGAACGCCGCGGCCCCGCTGCTCGTCGGCCAGCCAGGGCGGCCGCTGCACGATCAGATCCGGACCCATCACGGCGATCGGGTCGTTGTCGTGGGACAGGATCACCGCCCGCAGTCGGGCCCGCTGCTCGTCGGTCAACTCCTGCAGCTGCTCGTGACGGTCGAACACGCCCACGGTCCCCTCCGGCACCAAGGTCGTCGACCCCCGGGTCATGCCGCTGCGCGACCACTTGGCCAGCCACGGCAGCCCCACCCACAAGGCCCGGTCGATACCGTAGTGGTCGAAGCCCTCGATGCCCTGGAACATCACCACATCCGAGCTGGTCCAGGCGCCCAGGCTCTCACCGAACACCAGCACCTTGGGCCGCCGCTCGGGCGGACGCTCCTCCAGCCGCTGCTTGATCCCCCACAGCAGCAGCCGGAACTGGCTCTGTCCCAGAGCGACCTTCTGCACCGACAGGAACGACGGGTACCGGCCGTACTGGACACAGCAGGTGGCGATGTCCCCGCGGGTGAGGAACTCGGCCGTCTCGATCAGCGTGTGGTCGACCCACCCGGTCCCGGTCGGCGACACCAGCAGGAGATAGGACCGGTCGAACGCACCGGTGCGGGCCAGCTCGGCCAGGGCCAGCTCGGCCCGGCCGGTCTGGTACAGCGGCTCGCTGTTGAACCCCACGTAGGTGCGGATCGGATGGGCGACCGCCGGCTCCCCCATCACCTGCTCGATCAGCTCAGGGGTGACCACGTCGGTGACATAGCGGCGTCCCTGCTGGCCGAGGTCGGCGACCGGGAGCAGGCTCTCGGCGCTCCCCGACACCAGCGGGCTGGTGGGCGCGGTCGCATACCCGGGCTCGACCTTCTCATTCGCCCGGCCGACGTAGGCCACCCCGGCGTTGTAGGCCGCGGTCGCCGCCCCGGCCCACACCCCGGCGTTGACCAGCCGCGCCACCATTCGCTTGGTCGGTCCGGGCCCGAAGTAGGACTCCAACGCGCCCCGGGTGAAGACATAACCTCGGGTCAGCCCCGTCCCGACCGCCGTGACCACATACGAGGTGGCAAGGGTGGCCGGGACGGTGGTGGCCTGCGGCAGCGGCCACTGCTGCACGGCCGCCGCCCGGGCCGCCAGCCGCCGAGCACCCCAGTACAGCAGCCCAGCCGACAGGGCCGCGCTGACCGCCACCGGCCGGATGGCCCGCTGCGCCGGATAGCGCTGCTGGAGCCCGCGGCCCAGGTCGTGGATGGCCCCGCCGGCGGCGCCCGCCCGAAGCAGCAGCCCGGTGGACCGCAGCGACGCCATCCACAACCGCTCGTCGTCGCGCTCCGGCAACGCCGCCAGCACGACCCCGGTGCCACCGATCGCCGCCCGTGCCGCCAGCCGCCGACCCAGCGACGCCTCGGCCGGGACCGCCGTCCTGGTCAGCTGCTCGACCACCCCGGTGGTCGCCCGCGCCCCCAGCACGCTCAGCCCCATCGAGATGCCCTGGAGCCTGGAGGTCCGCGGCATCAGCGACGGCTCCAGCGCAAACAGGGCCGCCACCGTCTCCAGCGGCGCCGCCGGCGACGCCACCACCGGGTTCTGCCACCTCGCCAGCCGAAAGGCCTGGTCCCGCCACCGGATCCCACCGAACGCGGCGGTCAGTCGTCGCATCACAATGCCTCCCAGAGCAGGTCGACCGCACGAGCAGCCTGCCCGACGAAAGGGTGAGCCGTCCTCACTCTTCGGAGATGAATTCGTGGTCGGCCACCCAGACGCCGCCGGTCTGCCCTGCTGGAACACTCACCCGTATCGTCCATGCCACGACCAGGCGGCCTGCATGGTCGGTGCAGCGGCGTGAGCGTACATCACCCCGCTCCGGGTGATACCGGCGGCGTCGGAGGCCCCCACCTGGCCATGCCGGTCCAACCCCCCTCCAGCCACAGGAGGTGCCATCCAGTCTGGGCGTCACGGGAACTGGATATCGTCCTGCGAGCACCCGGGATGACCCGAAAGGAGAAGCGATGGACCAACGGCTGAGCCTCATCACCCTCGGCGTCCGCGACGTGTCGCAGGCCCAGACGTTCTATGAGGCGCTCGGCTGGCGGCTGGACGGAGGCGTCGACGACGACAGCGACCACGTCGCCTTCTTCCAGGCCGGCGGGCTGATCGTCGCCCTGTGGGACCGGGGAAAGCTCGCCATCGACAGCGGCGTCACCGACACGGGCGGCTGGGGCGGCGTGACCCTGGCCTACAACGTCCGCTCGCCCGAGGAAGTCGACGCCGTGCTCGCCGAGGCCGGGGCGGCGGGCGCGACGATCGCCCGCCCCGGCGCGGCCACGTTCTGGGGCGGCTACTCGGGCGTCTTCATCGACCCCGACGGCCACCCCTGGGAGGTCGCGCACAACCCCGGCTGGACGGTGCACGACGACGGCCGAACCACGCTCCCCCAGAGCTAGTTCGAGCGGCGTCCATTTCCACCGGGCAGCGAACGGTCCCTGGACAGCTCGATCACCAGGGTCAGGCCGTTCGCAGGGCCTCGATCGGCGCCGTGGGGACGACCGCTTCGGCCCGGCGTGCCAGGTCGGTGTCCAAGGTGACGAACGCATCCGCCTGTAGCTGTGTGAGGGCGAGGTACTCGGCGTCGTAGGTCTCGGCCCAGCCCAGCTGGTCGGCGAGGTCCCAGGCTCGGCGGCGGAGGACGGCGTCGCCGAGGAGGCGGATCGGCAGTGCCCGGATGCGGGTGAGCTGGTCGAGGGCGACCTCCGGGGCCAGCTTGCCCTGGTGGACGGCCTCGTGCAGGGCCGACAGGGTCTGGGAGCGCAGGAGCGTCGGCGCAAGCAGCTCGTGCTCGGGCGGGACCTCGAACCCCTCACTGGCCAACTGGAGGACGACGTCGCAGTCGACGACGAATCTGGTCATGTGGCTGTCCACCGTAGCGCACCCCCACGGGGGCGACCACGACGGTCATTGCTGAGGGCAGGTGGCCTCGAACGACTTGCGCAGCGCCTTCAGCTGGGAGAGGAACCGGAGGTCGCCGCCCTGGGAGGGGGCGGTCGACAGCTGCCGCTCCACCTTGTCGAGATGGTCCTTGGCCTGGGGACACTGGCGTTGGCCGAGTTCGGCGCCGGCCCAGGCGATCTCGGTGAAGGTGTCGGTGTACCAGATGAAATAGGAGTTCCTCGTCGGGAACCGCTTGAAGACGTTCAAGGCCTCCTGGTAGGAGGCTCGTCCCTGGTCCAGGTCGCCGGCGGCGAAGGCCGCCTGCCCAAGGCTGCGGGAGGCGTTGGTCCAGTCGTTGGCGTCCCGCGCCTTGTTGAGGCTGTGGCGGTAGAACTCAACGGTGCGGTCGTAGGAGCCGGACACCGCCAACGCGTTGGCGACGGCGAAATACTCGGTGGAGGACACCGCCTCGGGGATATCGTCGATGATGTCCACCGCCTGCTTGGCCAGCACAATCTGCTGGGTGTTGATCAGACCGCTGGCGACGAGCAGGGCCGAGGGATTGTCGGCATATTTGCTGTTGAGATCGACATTGCGCTGCGGGAGCTCGGTCAGCTGCTGAATCAGCTCCCGCAGCTCGACCTTGGCGTTGTGGATGTCGGCTTTCCTGGTCTGCTCGGCGGAGTAGTACGTCGTGCCAAAGGAGAACAGGAGCGCCAGGGCCGCGATCAGGATCGACGCCTGCCTGTACCACGGCTTGGTTGTCTCGGCCACGGTGATCTGGAGCGCGTCGATCTCGCGCTTCATCATGGCGAGCTGGGCCTGCACGGCGTCGGGATCGGCGGTGGACTCAGGAGTGGTCGCGTCCGTCATGTCCCTACCCCCCAGCAGCAAGGGCCCCGAGTTGGCCTCACCCTGTCAAGGATGGGGCAGGGGCGAGGATCCGGGAAGCATGAAGCTGCTCGAGCGGGAACCGTTCGGGAGCGGGGCGGGCCGGGTCACCTCGGCAGGTCGAGGATGGGGCTGCGGTCGAAGAAGCCGACTGGCCGCAGGGTGAAGCCGCAGGTCGCGACCGGCATCACCGGCCAGTCCTCGGTCCGGGGGAAGTGGGTCATCCCGAACGTGTGCCACAGGACGATGTCGTGGCCGTCGATGTCGCGGTCGGCGGCGACGTAGGCGGGCAGCCCCGCGCCGCCTGGATGCTGGTTGGGCAGGTCGCCGGCGGCGTAGCGCTCCGACGGGTCGTACCGGGTGACCCACAGGTGCCTGGTCGCGAAGGTCGCCCGGCTGGTGACGGCGGCACCGGCGTCGGCGGCGAGCAGCGGCGCGGCCTGCGGGTCGAGCGCGTAGGCGACCGGCTGACCGAGCCGGTTGGTGCTGGCCGGGTTGACCACGTGCCAGGCCCGCCCGACCGACGCGTCCGCGGTGCGGGCGCCGTCAGACTCGCGGGCCAGCCGCGTGGCCCGCCGGGTGAAGGCGTTGCCGTAGGAGTTGTCCGGCCCCAGCGGCACACGCTCCAGCTCCACCTCGTCGACGGCGTTGTCGACGCCGTCGACGGTCATGTCCAGCCTGGCGCTGAACATGTGCTGGTGGTAGGGGGCCCCCAGACCAGGCGCGACCTCGGTCGCCCAGCGGCTCCCCTCGACGTAGGAGGAGGTGAACATCATCCCGGTGGCCTTCACCTCCAGCTCGATCCTGCCGTCGAGGTACAGGTACCAGAAGAAGCCGTAGTCGTAGTTGCCGATGGCCACGAACGTCGAGATGACCAGGCGCCGCATGCGGCGGGTCTCGGCCGAGCCGGTGAACAGGTCGTTGTGCTTCCACGCCACCCCGGCATCCTCCTCGTGCATGCAGATGGCGTTGGGGACCTCGCGCGGCTCACCGTCAGGGCCCGGCAGGACCACGTCGAGGTAGCGGATCTCTCCCAGGCAGTCACAGCCGAGCGTCAGGGAGACGACCTGCTGGCCGAGGAGGTACTCGCCGGCGTCGAAGTAGTTCTGCCAGAACCTGGCCGGGCCCGGGTCGGCGTAGGGGACCATCATCTCGGCGACGGAGGCGCGGTAGACGACGGGCCGGTCCCGGAGCGAGACCTGATGCAGGGTCAGCCCTTCGCGGGCGTCGAACCCGGTCCGGAGCCGCCAGCCCTCCCAGGCCACCTCGTCGCCGTCGACCGTGAAGCTCGGGCCCTCCGGCTGGGTGATCTGGATGGGCTTGAGCGAGGCCCGCGCCGGGCCGACGGCGGCCGGGTCGTCGAAGTTGCCCTCCTCCTCGGGGATCGGCAGGAGCTCCTGGTCGATCAGGTGGACCACGCGCCGATCGATGAGATCCACGTAGGCGACCAGGCCGTCGACGGGGTGCGCCCACGGGTGGTCCTTCTCGTGGTGCTGCACGAAGGACAGCACCCGCAGCATGCGCCGGCCCTCCTCGCCGGCGATGCCGAACGACCCGGCCGACAGCGGGCAGGGGCGGACCAGGTCGAGGTCGGTGACGCCGCGGCGGGCCATGGCCTCCCGCCAGCCGCGGTCGGCCTTGACGATCTCGTCGACCGCGAGCAGGTCCTCCAGCATGATCGGCGGCTGCCCATGGCGGGCGGTGTCGAGCACGACCGAGGAGTCGACCGCTCCACGCGTGAGCGAGGCCACGACGTCGGTGGCGCCGCCGGTGGCCGTGTCGAGCAGGATCGCCCGGACACGCCGGTCGACCGGCTCGCCGGGCCGGAAGGCGAGCACCTCCGACTTGGGCGGCTCCTCGAGCCCGAGGTAGGCGAAGCGGGTGTGCTCGCTGACCAGCCCATGCTCGGCCAGCACCGTCCTGGCCAGGCGGATCTCGTCGGCACCGAGCCGCTGCAGCGGGTGGGACGGCCCGGGCGCCCGCCGGCCGCCCTGGGCCGGAGCTCGAAGGGTCATGGTGGGACTCCTCACCGTCGGCGTTCGGTGCTGTCACGATCGCAGGTTCAGGCGGCGACGGCAGCGTCGTGGATCTCCACGGAAGTACCACAGTTCGTCCCGAACTGATCGGAGCTCGGTGGAGGACCTGGAGGTCGTAGCAGCGGCAGGCTGCTCAGGGCGATCCCGGCCAGGATGGCCGCGGCCCCGGCCGCCAGGGCCAGGCCGAACGGGTCGCCGAAGACCAGGGCGCCGGCGGCCGCGCCGACGAGGGGCTCCAGGTTCACGAAGGCGCCGGCGACCTCGGCCGAGACCCGGGCCTGGCCGTAGGCGAAGAGGGTCGAGGCGGCAAGTGTCCCCAGGAGCGTCAGCCCGGCGGTGGCCGCCACGGTGCCCATGCCGGCCGGGGCGAGGGGCGGGCCCTCGGCGACAGCGGCCACGGGGAGGGCCATGAGCGCCGCCCCGACGAACTGGACGGCGGTCACGGCGACCGGGTCGCGGCCACGGAGCAGGCGGGCCTGGGCGACCGTGAAGGCGGCCGAGAAGGCCAGCGACGCCAGGACCAGGGCGTCGCCGGTGAGGGTCGCGCCGGCCCCCCCGCCGGCGGCGACCAGCGCCACACCGGCGAACGACACCCCGAAGCCCGTCCAGGCCACCGGAGGCGCCGCCCGGCGGTGCTGGACGGCCGCGACACCCGCCACCAGCACCGGGGTGGCGCCGACGAGCAGGGCGGCGTGGCTCACGCTGGTCCGGGTGATCCCGACGTTCTGGACCAGGATCGACCCGCCGTAGCCCACCGCGCCCCAGGCCAGCACGGCCGGGCTCCAGGCGCCGCGGACCCGGGACCCGGCGACCCCGAGGAGCACGGCGGCGGCCAGGCCGAACCGGGCCACGGTGAGCCAGGCCGGCGGCAGCCATTCCAGGGCGAGCTTGGTCAGGGGCACGCTGGTGCCCCAGAGCAGGCCCGCGCCGGCGAGCACGGCCACGGCGGTACGACGGTTGGTGTTCATGGGACCAGCGTGCGTGATGCTGGCGGAATCGTTGCCACTTCGGGCCAACTACGAAATAATCGATCGTGAGATGGCCGTTCTGCTTGACGATGTTGACATCCGGCTGCTGACCGCCCTGCAGGGCGACGCCGACCGGACCAACGTCGAGCTGGCCCGGCTCGCCGGGCTCTCCCCGGCCGCGACCCTGCACCGTGTCCGGCGGCTGAAGGAGTCCGGGGTCATCCGGGTCATCTCGGCCCGGGTCGACCCGGTCGCCGCCGGGTTCCCCCTGCACGTGTACGTGGCGGCCAGCCTGGCCCGTCACGAGCCGCGGGCCACCCTTGCCTTCGAGGACCAGGTCCGGGCGATGCCGCAGATCACCGCCGCCGACAACGTCGCCGGCGAGATGGACTACCTGCTCAGCATCGTCGCCCGGGACGTCGCCGAGCTGCAGCAGGTGCTGGCCCGGCTGGCCACCCACGGCGGGCAGCGGCTGGTGACCTACCTGCGCCTGGAGGAGGTCAAGCCGCCCTCACCGCTCCCGCTGGCCCCGACCCCGCCGGCTGTCCGCGCTCGCCGTGCCCGCTAGCCCGGCTCTGCGGGTGGCAGGCGCAGCCAGCGGTACCCGTAGCCGTCGAGGGCCAGTGGCCGGCCCGCCTCGACCGGGTCGTCGCGCCGGTTGGCCAGGACCTCGGCCAAGAGGCGGCCCGGGTCGCCGGTGGTGAAGCCGGCGGCGGGGCCGGCGGTCCACTGCATTGCCACCCGGACGGCGGCGCGGCCCTCGACCCGCTGGTCGTCGCCGAGTCGGTCAGCTTGTCGAGGGTCAGCTCGTCGTGGTTCTTGATGAAGTTGGCCCACTGGTTGGCCTCGGGGATCTCGGGCTGCTCCCCGAGGGCGGTCACGATCGGCGCCGGGTCGTGGCGGACCAGGGCCAGGAACAGGTGC
>JASLIH010000434.1 GCA_030152105.1 Actinomycetes bacterium | reverse complement strand
GGATGTCGGCGGTCGGCTCCTTGAGGATCTGCGGGTACTCGAAGACCGATCCGAGGGCGGTGAAGCCGGCGATGGCCAGGAGGGCCGCGGTGGCGATGGCTGCCGCGGCGAGGCGCCGGGTGGTCTGGGTGGTCTGGGTGGTCATGGTGCGTTCCTTTCGCGTCATGCTGGCGGTGGGCCTAGGCGGCCTGGTGGTGGGCGCCGCGGTCCCGGTACCAGCCAAGGGTCGTGGCCAGGGCGTCGTCAAGCGGGGTGGCCTGGTCGCCGAAGCTGGCCCGGAACCTGGTGTCGTCGACGACCCAGCGGCCGGTGAACTGGTAGAGGGTGTGCAGGTACTCGCGGAGGGCGGGCCTGGCCACCCCGGCCAGCCGCAGGGCCGTGCGGCCGGCGGCGAAGACGCGGGGCCGGTGGCCGGCGAGCCGGTAGATCCGCTCGATGACCTGGCGGGTGGTGCGGGTCTCGGAGATCGGCAGGTGCCAGATCTGGCCGGCGGCTTTTGGGTGGGTGGCCAGGGTGACCAGCCCGGCGGCGACGTCGGGGGTGAAGGAGTAGCTGTGAGGCTGGTCGGGGTCGCCCATCACCTGGGCGGTGCGGCCGGTCAGTGCGGGCCCGAAGACGCTCTCGCCAAGGGCCGAGCGGGTGGTCCCCGGGCCGAAGTAGTCCGAGGCCCGCCCGATCGCGACCTCCAGGTCCCCGGCCTGGTGGACGTCGAGGAGCTCGGTGGTCATGGCCGCCCTGGTCGCGGCCTTGGCCGAGGTCGGCCGGGCCTGGAGGGACTCGACCAGGTCACCTCCGCCGGGAGGGCCGTAGGCGTAGAGGTTGTCGAGCACCACCAGGCGAGCGCCGGCGGCCTGGGCGGCGGCGACCACGGCCCGTTGCAGGGGCGGGAACTCCTCGACCCAGCGGGTGTAGTTCATGGCGTTGAGGCAGAAGTAGACGACGTCCGCTCCGGCGGCGGCGCGGGTGGTGAAGGCCGGGTCGGTGGCGTCGCCGCCGAGCACGCGGGCTCCGGCGACCTCGCCCTGTCCGTTGCGGTTGACCGCGACCACGTCGACGCCGCGGCCGGCGAGCTGCTCGGCGACGAGGCGGCCGACCTGGCCGGTGCCGAAGACGACATGGCGGGTCATGACGAGGCCTCCTGGCTGCGGTTGACGAGGACGGGCAGGACGGCGGTGAGGGCGGTGACGACGATGGCGCCGCTGGCGCCGAAGACGGCGAACTGCTGGTCGACCCGCACACCGGCGGCGGCGGTGATCGCCCAGCCGGCGGCCCAGACCGCGCTCAGGACGACCGGCCAGGCGACGGCGCGCCGCCCCAGCAGCGGCCGCAGGACCACCGCCTGGAGGATGCCGACGGCGGCGCCGCACACGGCCCCCTGGACGGCCAGGTCGGCCAGGCCGGTCCTGAAGTCGACCACCCAGGTGGCCGCGGCCAGCCCGATCATCAGGCCGACGGCGGTGGCGGCGATCCACCGGGCCGGCGACGGCCGGTTCCGGCCGAATCCCCAGGCCTGCACCGCGCCCAGGATGGCGCCGGTGACCAGCCCCCCCAGGAGCGCCCTGACCGGGCTGTCGACGGGACCAAGAAGCAGGTCGGTGGTGAGCCCGCCGAGCGGGAAGCCGACGAAGGTGACCATCCACCGGGCGGCGGTTCGAAGGGGGCCGGGGGCGGTCGCCGCCGGCGCGGGCGTGGTGAGCTCGGACATGCGGGGCTCCTTACTGCTGACGGGTGGTGGGTCGGCCTGGTCGGGGGTGCTGGCCGGCGATCCAGGCGGCGAGGATGCTGTCGGGGTGGTCGGCGAGGTGGTCGCGGACCAGGGCGTCGAGGAGCTCCTCGTCGCCGACGAGGTGGGCTGCGGCCACGGCCACGAGCTGGCGGTCCCTGGTCGTGGTGGCGGTCGCGGCCGCCCTGGCCAGGAGCTGGTCGCTGTCCCGGCTGACCAGCGCGGCCGCCACGAGCACGGTGGGCGAGCCGCCTGAGCCGGCCAGGGTCTGGATCCGGGAGCGGGCCTGGGCGTCCCCGGCGATCAGCCGGCGGATCAGGAGGTGGATGTCATCGGGCATGGCAGGAACGATCACCCGGTGGGCTGACGATCCGCTGACGACGGGCTGGCGACGCCTGTGACCGGCTACCCTGAGGCATGCTCACCGTCGGGGTGCTCGGCCCGCTCGAGGTCCGGCGCGACGGGCGGCCGCTCTCGGTTCCCTCCGGCAGGACCACCGAGGTGCTGGTCCGGCTGGCGCTGGATGCCGGTCAGCGCGTGTCCGCCGAGCGGCTGATCGACGACCTGTGGGGGGCGGGCGCCGCCGGCACGGGCAGGAACACCCTGCAGTCGAAGGTGTCCCAGCTGCGCCGGGCCCTTGGCGAGCCGGCCGTGGTCAGCGGCGGGCACGGGGGCTACACCCTTGAGCTCGACGCCGGCCGGGTCGACGCCCTCCGGGTGGTCAGCCTGGCCGCGGCCGCGTCCTCGGCACGACGCTCCGGCGACCCCGCCTCGGCGGTGGAGGCGGCCACCGAGGGGCTCGGCCTGTTCCGGGGCGAGGTCCTGGTCGACGCCGGCGACGGCGAGTGGCTCCATCCCCACCGGGCACGTCTGGAGGAGGTCCGGCTCGGCCTGCTCGAGGACCAGGCGGCAGCCCGGGTCGACCTCGGCGGCGGTGCCGAGCTGCTCGCCGAGCTCGAATGGCTGCTCGGCCAGTACCCGCTGCGCGAAGGCCTGTGGGTGTCCTTCATCACCGCCCTGTACCGCGCCGGCCGGCAGGCCGACGCGCTGGCCGCCGGCCAGCGGGTGCGCCGGCTGCTCGTCGACGAGCTCGGCATCGAGCCCGGAACGGCCCTTCGCGATCTGGAGCGCCAGATCCTGCGCCAGAGCGCCACCCTCGACACCGCCCTCGCCGCCGCCGGGACGGCGACCCTGGTCGTCGGCAACCTGCCCGCCCTGTCCACACCGCTGGTCGGACGTGCCGACGACCTCGCCGCTGTCGGCCGGCTGCTTGACGGCAGCCGGCTGGTCACGCTGGTCGGGCCGGCGGGCGTCGGCAAGACCCGGACCGCGCTGGAGGCCGCCCGCTCCCTGCACCCCGCCGGCGGTGTCTGGCTGGTCAGGCTGGAGGTGGCGGACGCGGCCACCTCGATCCTGCAGCTGGTGACCGAGGCGCTCCAGCTCACCGGGGGCGAGCAGGCGCTGCTGGACCGCCTCGCGGGCGCCGAGACGGTGCTGGTCCTGGACAACTGCGAGCACGTCATCGACGGCGCCGCCGACCTGGCCACCCGGCTGCTGGACCGGGCCCCGCCCCTGCGGATCCTCACCACCAGCCAGGCACCGCTGGGCGTGGACGGCGAGACCGTCCATGCGGTGGACCCGCTGCCGCTGGCCGACTCGGTGACGCTGTTCGCCGACCGCGCGGCCAGGATGCGCCGGCGGTTCGCCCTCGACGACGACACCACCGCCACCGTCGAGGCGGTCTGCCGGTCCCTCGACGGCCTGCCCCTGGCGATCGAGCTGGCCGCCGCCCGTGTCCGGTCGCTGTCGGTCCAGGAGATCGCCCGGCGGCTGGACGACCGCTTCACGCTGCTCCAGGACCCCACCAGCCGGCGCCCCGAACGACGGCGCGCCCTCGCCGCGGCCATCGCCTGGAGCTACGACCTGCTGTTCCCCGACGACCAGCGGGGGCTGTGGGCGCTGTCCTGCTTCTCCGGCGGGGCGCCCCTGGCCGCGGCCGAGCATGTCCTGACCGCGCTGGGCGTACCTGGCAGCTCGGCGGTCGACGTGATCGACCGGCTCGCCGACCGGTCCATGCTGAGCGTCGAGACCGCCGAGGACGGCACCACCCGCTACCGGCTCCTGGACAGCATCCGCGCCTTCGCCGCCAGCCGCCTCGAGGAGGCGGGGCAGGTCGACGACGCCGACGCCGCCCACGCCGCCTGGTTCGCACGGGCCGCCGAGCGGTGCGCCGCCACCGTCCGCGGCCGGGCCCAGCCCGACTGCCTGGCCCTGGTCCGCGCCGAGCGGGCCAACATCGACAGCGCCCTGGCCTGGGCCGCCGCCCACGACCCCGAGCTGGGCCTGCGCCTGGCCAACGGGTTCGGCTGGACCTGGGTGGTGCTCGGCGACGGGGTCGCCGGTGCCGCCCGGGTACGAACCGCGCTCGAGGCGGCCCGGGACCTCGCCACCCCACGCGAGCAGGCGACCGGCCTGCTGCTGGCCGGCTGGCTGGAGGGGTCCGCCGGCAACGTCGACCAGGCCCAGGACGACCTCGACGGCGCCCTGGCCATCGCCGAACGGCTCGGCGACGACCGCCTACGCGCCGACGCCCAGCGGCACCTGGCGTTCCTGCGCATCCAGCAGGGACGCCCTCAGGACGTCCTGGAGCTGGCCGGCCGCAGCGTGGCCGTGTACCGGCGGCTCGAGCTGCCCTGGGAGACCGCGGCCAGCCTGCTCCTCGGCGCCTTCGGGTCGATCATGGTGGGCGACACCGTCAGCGCCACCCGGGCGGCGACCGAGGCGGTGCGGCACCTGACCCCCATCGAGGACAGCTGGGGACTGGTGCACGCCGAGGCGATGCTCGGCGCCGTCGCCAACGCCGAGCATCGCTTCGCCGACGCCGACGCCGCCCTGACCCGGGCCGCGGAGCTCTCCGAGCGGCTCGGGTTCGTCGGCCAGGCGGCCCTCCATCTCACGACCCTTGGCCGCGTCCAGCAACGGTCCGGCGCCCACGACCGGGCCGCAGCCACCCTGGGCCGGGCCATCCAGGCGGCGACCACCGGCGGCGACCTCCGCATCGCGGCGACCGCCCGGATCCATCTGGCCCGCACGCTGCGCGGCGCCGGGGACGAGCTCACGGCGCGCACCCTGCTGGAGGAGAACGACCGGTGGTACCGGGCATCCGGAGGGGGCGACGGCGCCCTGCTCACCCGCTGCCTCCTGGCCGCCCTGTCGCTGGAGCCCGGCACCGGGGAGGCGGCCGTCCAGGACCTCCACACGGTGCTCGACGAGGCACGGCGCCACCAGGACCTCGAGACCCAGACCCTGGCCTTGGACGCCCTGGCCCACGCCGCCGCCGCCCGCGGCGACCTGCCGGGGGCGGAGCGGCTGCTGCAGGAGGCGGACGGCCTGCATGCGCAGGTCCGGCACACCCTGGACGACGCCGACCGTTTCGACGCGAGGTTCGCCCGGGAAGCGCCGCTCAGACGGTGATGACGATCTTGCCCCGGGGGTGGCCCTCGGTCAGCTGGCGCATCGCCTCGGGAACCTCGTTCAGCGGGTAGCTCGGGCCGACGTCGGGGACGAGCTTGCCGGCCTCCAGCAGCTCCCGCAGGGTCTGCAGGTCGTCCTGGCCGGGCTTGGAGCTCAGCATGCCCAGCCGCTGGCTGACGAACCGGGACAGCAGCGGCGCCCGCAGGTTGCGGAAGAAGCCGCCCATGAGCCGGCTGCCCCCCTCGCCGCCGACGATGACCAGCGTCCCGGTCGGGGTCAGGGCCCGCCGCAGCGCCGAAAGGCTCCGGCGGCCGGCGGTGTCGAGGATCAGGTCCCAGTGGCGGGTCCCGTCGGTGACGTCGGCGCGGGTGTAGTCGATCACGTCGTCGGCGCCGAGGGAGCGGACCAGCTCCAGCTGGCCGGTGCCGGCCACCCCGGTGACCGTGGCCCCGAACGCCTTGGCCAGCTGGACCGCGAACGACCCCACCGCCCCGGCGGCCCCGATGATCAGGACCCGCTGGCCCGCCTGGATCCGGCCAACGTCGCGGAGCGCCTGGAGGGCCGCGAACCCCGAGATGGGGACGACGGCCGCCTGCTCGAAGCTGACGTTGGCCGGCTTGGCGGCGAGGTGGCTCTCGGGGGCCAGGGCGTACTCGGCGAAGGCGCCGTCGCACCAGCCGAAGACCGCGTCACCGGGCCGGAACCGGGTCACCTCGGGCCCGACCGCCTCAACCTCGCCGGCGAGGTTCATGCCCCGGACCGCGACCTTGGGCTTGCTGAACCCGAAGCCGATGACCCGGAGCAGGTAGGGCAGGCCGGTCATGACATGCCAGTCGCCCCGGTGCAGGCCGGCCGCCCTGACCCGCACCAGCACCTGGTCGCCGGCCGGCACCGGCTGGTCGATGGCCCGGTACTCGAGGGTGTCAGTGTCGCCGTAGCGGTCCTGCACGATGGCCTTCATGGTGTGCTCCCGTCTCGTCCGGTCCTCCGGCATACCGGAGGCTTACGGTGTAAGGTAGCCGTACAGTGTAAGGTTGTCAACCCATGGACTTCGCGGAGGACACCAGATGGCCACCCAGACCGAACCCGGCCCGGCGCCCCGGGCCCCCCTGACCAGGCAGCGGGTGCTGGACGCCGCCGTCGAGCTCGCCGACAGGGACGGCGTCGGGTCGCTCAGCATGCGCAAGCTCGCCCAGGAGCTCGGGGTCGAGGCCATGTCCCTGTACCACCACGTGGCCAACAAGGACGCCATCCTGGACGGCCTCATCGACATCGTGTTCAGCGAGATCGAGCTGCCCTCCGGCCAGACCGGCTGGAGGGAAGCCATGCGCCAGCGGGCCGTCTCGGCCCGGGAGGCGCTGCGACGCCATCCCTGGGCGACCAGCCTGATGGAGTCGCGCCCCACCCCCGGTCCGGCGAACCTGCGACACCACGACGCCGTCCTCGGCATCCTGCGCAACGCCGGCTTCTCGGTCGAGCTCGCCGCCCACGCCTACTCCCTGCTGGACGCCTACCTCTACGGGTTCGCGCTGCAGGAGACCAGCCTGCCCTTCGGCACGCCGGAGGAGACCGCCGAGGTGGCCGAGGCGATCATGGCCGAGTTCGCGGCCGGCACCTACCCGCATCTCACCGAGATCGTCGTCGAGCACGTCCTGCAGCCCGGCTACGACTACGGCAACGAGTACCAGTTCGGGCTCGACCTGATCCTGGACGGCCTCGACCGGGCCCTCGGCGCTTCCTCGACCGGGAACAGCGGCGCCGTATCGGTCAAGGGCCTGGCCAGGGCGGCCGACCTCAAAGAGACAGGGCGACCGCCCTGACCGATGGAGGAGGTTGCCCCTTGGGCTCGGAGCGATACCGGCTGGTCACCCGGAGTGACTTCGATGGGCTGGTGTGTGCTGTGCTGCTCGAGCAGCTCGAGATGGTCCGCGACATCCTGTTCGTCCATCCCCAAGGACGTACAGGACGGCCAGGTGGAGATCGGCCCTGGCGACATCGCCACCAACCTCCCCTACTCGCCGGACGCCCATCTCGTGTTCGACCATCACCGCAGCGAGACCGTTCGCAACGCCACCATCGCCGCCAACCACATCATCGACCCCGACGCGCCGTCGGCGGCCAGGGTGGTCTACGACTACTACGGCGGGGCGGAGCGGTTCCCGAGCATCGCGCCGGACCTGATGCGGGCCGTCGACCAGGCCGACTCGGCCCAGTACTCCCTGGAGGAGGTGCTGGCCCCCAACGGCTGGGTGCTGCTCAACTTCCCGATGGACAGCCGCACCGGGCTCGGGCGCTTCCGCGACTTCAGGATCTCGAACTACCAGCTGATGATGCAGCTGATCGAGGCCTGCCAGCACCACGGCATCGACGAGATCCTGCAGCTGCCGGACGTGCGGGAACGGGTGGATCTCTACCACCAGCAGACGGCGGCGTTCGTCGC
>JASLIH010000398.1 GCA_030152105.1 Actinomycetes bacterium | reverse complement strand
TGGGGAGGTGGTGGTGCCGGTGGCGGATGGGGAGGGGCGGGCGGGGCTGGAGGCGGTGCTCGACCTGGCCATGGCGGCCAACGCCGACCCTGGGCTGCGGCCCCGGGCCGACGGGGAGCCGGTGCCGCTGGCGGGGGCGCGGCTGCTGGCGCCGGTGGCCGAGCCGCCGTCGATCCGGGACTTCTACGCCTTCGAGCAGCACGTCCGCACGGCCAGGGCCCGGCGGGGGCGGGAGATGGACCCCGACTGGTACGAGCTGCCGGTCTTCTACTTCACCAACCCGGCGGCCGTGCTCGGCCCCGGCGACCCGGTGGCGGCGCCGCCCCGCTCGGCCGAGCTCGACTACGAGCTGGAGGTGGCCTGCGTGCTCGGCCGGGGCGGCGGCAACCTGGGCCTGGAGGACGCCGACCAGGTGGTCGCCGGGTTCATGGTCATGAACGACTGGTCGGCGCGGGACGTCCAGCGGCGCGAGATGGCGCTGTCGCTGGGACCGGCCAAGGGCAAGGACTTCGCCACCTCGCTGGGGCCGACCCTGGTCACGGCGGCGGAGTTCGCCCCCGGAGGACTGCGGGAGGTGCCGAGCGCGGTGATGACGGCGACGGTGAACGGGGTCGAGTGGTCGCGGGCCGACCTGGACGGGCTCTGGTGGAGCTTCGCCGAGATGCTGGCCTACGCCAGCGAGGCGGCCCCGGTGCGCCGCGGCGACGTGCTCGGGTCGGGCACCTGCGGGACCGGCTGCATCCTGGAGCTGTCGCTGGTCCACGGGGCCGACAAGTACCCCTACCTCCAGCCTGGCGACGAGGTCGAGCTGGAGGTGGCCGGGCTCGGCGTGCTCGCCAACCAGGTGGTGGCCGGCCACGCCCCCCCGTTCCAGCCCGACCCCGACCGCATGCGCCCGAGGCTGGGCCAGTGACCGCCCCCGCGGACCGGGGGCGGGCCGAGCGGCTGCTGGCCGCGGCCGGGCGGATCCGGGCCAGCGCCGTGCTGGTGCCCGACGACGCCCTGACCGACCCCGACCCGGAGTCGGGGGAGCGCTGGGACCGGGGCCAGGCCCTGGCCCACGTGGCCGAGATGCTGCCCTACTGGACGCAGCAGGCCGAGCTGATCGTGGCCGGCCGGCAGGCCGAGTTCGGCCGGGTCAAGTCCGACCCGGACCGGGTCGCGGCCATCGAGCGCGACCGCCGCGAGGACCCGGCCCGGCTGCTGGCCCGGGTCGACGAGGGCGTCGCCGTCGTCCTGGCCCTGCTGGAGCGGCTGGACGACCAGGACCTGGCGGCCGTCGGGCATCACCAGACCCTCGGCGACATGACCGTCGCCGAGATCCTCGACAGGTTCCTGGTCGCCCACCTGGAGGAGCACGCCGACCAGCTGGAATCGCCGCGGAGGGGTCCGGGGAGCCCCGAAGGGGTGCCCCGGTGAATCAGGACTGCTTGCGGGAGTGACCAGGGCAGGCGTACCAAGGCCATATGACTGATCTTGTCTATGACGTGACCGAGGCCACCTTCCAGGCCGAGGTGCTGGAGAAGTCCAAGACCGTTCCCGTGCTGGTCGACTTCTGGGCCGACTGGTGCGGGCCCTGCCACGCCCTGGCCCCGGTGCTGGAGCGGGCGGTGGAGCGCCATGGCGGCGACGTCGTCCTGGCCCGGGTCGACGTCGACCAGAACCAGCGTCTGGCCGCGGCCTTCCAGGTCCAGGGCATCCCGGCGGTCAAGGCGTTCGCCGGCGGTCGCCTGGTCGACGAGTTCGTCGGCGCCCAGCCGGCCCAGGTGGTCGAGCGGTTCGTCGAGGCCCTGCTGCCGAGCGAGGCCGACCGGGCCGCCGCGGCCGCGGCCGAGCTCGACCCGGAGGCGGCCGCCGCCCGCTGGCGCGAGGTCCTGGAGCAGGACCCCGACAACCTGGCCGCCCGGGCTGGCCTGGCCGACCAGGCCCTGCGCGAGGGCCGCCCGGCCGAGGCGATCGAGCTCCTGCGCCCGATCGAGCACGACCCCGAGGTCGAGGTCCTCCTGGCCAGCGCCCGCCTGGCCGCCGAGGCCGCCGACCCGGCCTCCCGCTTCGCCCCGGCCGCCGCCCAGGCCGCCGACGGCCAGGCCGAGCCCGCCCTGGCCGCCCTGCTGGACGCCGTCCGCGAGAGCCCGGGCGAGACCCGCGACAAGGCCAGGGCGCTGATGCTGGACGTGTTCCGCCTGCTGGGCGACGACCACCCCCTGACCACCCGCTACCGCCGCGACCTGACCAGGGCGCTGTTCTAGTAGGCTGCGTCTCGGACCCCTCGAAGCCAGAAGGAGGCGGAACGCAGGTGGCCAAGGAGGCCGTGCTCACCCCCCAGGGGGAGGACTTCCCCCAGTGGTACCAGGACGTCGTCGCTCGGGCCGAGCTGGCCGAGACCGGCCCGGCCCGGGGGAGCATGGTCATCCGACCGTGGGCGTACGCCATCTGGGAGCTCATGCAGGCCGACATGGACCGGCGGATCAAGGCCACCGGGGTCCAGAACGCCTACTTCCCGCTGTTCATCCCCATGAGCTTCCT
>JASLIH010000355.1 GCA_030152105.1 Actinomycetes bacterium | reverse complement strand
CGTAGCCTCACCAGCGACTCCGACTACGTCAGAGCCCGCCTCGAACAGATCAGCGGGCCGATCGTGCTGGTCGGACACTCCTACGGCGGAGCCGTGATCACCAACGGCGCCCGCGGCGTGTCCAACGTCAAGGCACTGGTCTACGTCGCGGCCTTCGCCCCAGCGGAAGGGGAAAGCCTCGCCACCGACCAGTATCCAGGCACGCACATCGACCCCAGCAAGCTCGACGTGGTGCCCGTACCCAACCCCGCCGCGCCCGGCGGGCAGGACGTGGACCTCTACATCAAACCCGCCGACTTCCGCGACATCTTCGCCGGCGACGTGTCCCCTCGCGAGTCGATGCTGGAAGCAGCAACACAGCGGCCATTCGCCAACACCGCATTCACGCAACCCTCAGGTGCGCCAGCCTGGGCCACCATCCCCAGCTGGGACCTGATCAGCCTCGACGACCACGCCATCTCACCCGCCGGACAGATGTTCATGGCACAACGCATGCATGCGCACATCACGACAGTGCACTCGGCGCACGACATCATGATCTCCCACCCCGCTGCAGTCGACCAGATCATCCTGCGCGCCGTCGCGGCCATCACCTGACGAACCGTGCCGGACGGCGGCCACCACCGCTGTCGTCCGGCGCGGATCGCACATCGCACGATCGAACGGTGCAGCTACGGCCAGAGCCGGGCCAGGCCATCTTCAGCTAGTCCCCGCATGTCCAGCGACGAAAGGAACCGCCATGACCACCCGACCCAACATCGTCCTTGTCCACGGCGCCTGGGCCGACGGCTCGAGCTGGAGCGCCGTCATCGAACGGCTGCAGGCCGAGGGCTACCACGTCACCGCACCGCAGTTCCCGCTCACGTCGCTGAACGACGACGTCGCCCGGCTGCGGCAGGTGCTCAATGTCCAGGACGGCCCGACGATCGTCGCCGGCCACTCCTATGGTGGCCAGATCATGACCGCCATGGGTGCAGACACCCCGAACGTGGCCGGCCTGGTCTACGTCGCCGCCTTCGGCCTGGACAAGGGCGAGTCGCTGGGCGCACTGCTGTCGCAGGGCCCGGTCACGCCGGCGTTGGAGCACATGACTACCGACGCGCAGGGCTTCGCCTGGCTGTCCGAGGAAGACTTCGTGAACCACTTCGCCGCCGATGTCGACCGCGCCAAGGCCCGGGTGATGCACGCCGTGCAGCAGCCGATCGCCGGCTCGGCGTTCAACGACGTGATGGGCCAGCCGGCCTGGAAGTCGCTACCGACGTGGTTCCTGATCGCCAAGGACGACGAGGCCCTCCCGCCCGACGCCGAGCGTCAGTTCGCCGCCCGGATGGGCGCCACCACCGTCGAGGTACCGTCCAGCCACGTCGCCATGGTCTCCCATCCGGCCGACGTCGTCGACCTGATCGAAACAGCTGCCCAAACGGTCACCACCGACAACTGACCTGAGCCCACGGTGGCGTGGACGCGCCCTCAGCACGCACGTCCACGCCGCCACATCCGCCGAGGGCGTTACGGCAGTCACCGCTGGCACCGCAGGCATGCATCAGCCGATCGATCAAGGGAATGGCCACGACCGATCTCGACTACGCCGTGTATATGGCACCGCCGAAGGTCGCGGTGTCCGACAATCTTCCGCCGGGCGAACACCGGCGGATGTGGTCGCCGACCGCGTCGACGCGCATCTGCCCAGGAGCCGGGGTCGCCTTCGGGTGCACGACCGACGGCCCGCCCACGCTCATGCTCGACCGAGCGTCGGCGTGCCCCGTACCGAGCGGCGCCGGTGCGCCTGCACGAGGCGATCGGTGGACAGACCGGCAGGCGGCGCCGATAGTAGGACAACTAGGATCTCGCGGGGCACACCGGCATGGCGGGCACCCAGCGTGCGGTTCGTGCCGGCCTGCGCCGCCAGCCTGGTATCGGGCGCCGGAGCACTGGAGGAACCAGCGTGGCCACCCACCACGCACCATCGCCTGGGCGATCAGCGGTCCGATCGGGCTTGGCGTGGCCATGGTGACCGCGGGCAGCTCATCGTCACCGCCATGCTCGACCCGGTGGCACCAAGCAGCGGTCGGCGCCCTAGCGGCCCGGGCCGAGCCGACCAGGACCACGACGATGCTGAAGGAGGAGAACCGGTGAGTGACCCCGTAGCCAAGGCCGCCCGGGAAGTTGAGCAGGCCCGGGAGCAGGTGGAGGAGAAGGTGGGCGAGCTCGCCGAGCGTGCCCCGGCCGAGGCGCGCCTGCTCGCCAAGCGGATCGTGTTCGCGGTGGTCTCGGCGATCGTCCTGCTGGTGGTACGCAAGCTGATCGACAAGGTGTGGGAGCGGGTCACCGGCGAGCTGCCCCCCACCAAGCTGCACCGGGAAGAGGCGTAGCCGCACCTGCAGCTTGCGGAGTACCGGCAAGGATCTGTCGAGCCGTGAGCGGCATGCTGCCAACGAGGCTCGGGTCGCCCTGGACGGGCCTCACCCATTGCCTCGGCTGGTGCCGTCACCATCAGGCCGGAGCCTCGGTCGTCCTCCCCGGCCGTGCCATTCCGAGCCCGGGCCATAGAGTCTTCTCCTTGGGCTCGTGGGGCGGTTGCGTCCCCTGGGTGACTGCTGGCAGGCCTGGACGGCGAACACCGCCCCTCCGGTCCGGACGTACTCGCCGACCCGGGAACCAGCTCCAGGACACAGCCGTGACGCCGGGCCAGCTCGACCTGAACCGCCCCGGGATTCCTGGAGCTCTGGAGGCGTGTGGTGTCGTAGTAGTCCATCCACACTGGCCCCTCGCGGCCGAGGGCCAGTGAACCTTCGGCGCGGTCGATCGCCGTGAGTGATGCGTGGATCTGCCCGGCCTTGGCTTGGATCTCCGCCGCGACCGAGGCCAACCAAGACGGCAGGACGGTAAGGCTAGGCTAGCTGCGGACTTGTTCGCGCTCTCCAGGAGGTCAGCCGCAGGGCGAGATCTCGGGCCTGTCGCGCAGCGTGTCCAAACTCGGCTCCTGCCTGGGCACCGCGATCGGCGGGACCATCCTGGTCGTTGGCCTGACCTCGTCCCCGGGACGCTTCTATGGGCTGGCGCTGGCCACCTTGGCCGCGATCGGGCTGGTGGCCTCGGCCTTGCTGCCCGCCGACCTCACGCCACCGCCCCCGCCGCCAGCGCCGGAGACGCCGTCTGGACACTCGGGACAACCCAGGCCCCTGGCCAGCGGCTAGCAACCAAGCCGTGGCGCAGGTGGTGGTAGTCCGTTTGGCAGTCCACCAGGCGTCACCAAAGGATTGTCTGGTGCTGGCTGGACTCGACCTCCGACCTGGTCCAAGAGTTGCTCGAGGGTGGGTCGGTCGGCGTGGGCTGGACTGCTGGATGCGCATGGCGCACCTTCTATCTCCGCCGGTCGCTCAGGCAAGCATCCCTACGGTACAGGTCGTCTGCCAAGGACAGCGACCTCGGACGTCCGCCGGCTCGACTCGCCATGCGCCATGACAGCGACGCCGTTCAGGAATCTAGAGCGGTGTCAGGGTGGCGATGTCGAAGAGGCCGTAGGCGAACAGCCCCAGGGCCATCAAGATCGTCGCGATACGTACGCCCCGGAGCCGGAAGCGCTGGCCCACCGCGATCAGGAACAGCACCAGCGCGAACAGGACGGTCGCGCGGACGTACTCCTCGGCGGTATGGCGCGCCTCTGTCCCGGCCTCCTCCAAGGTCACGGCCTTCTCGTTCAACTGGACGGCCTGCTCCATCTGCGGGTTGTGGTACTCGGGCATGTAGCCGGGCCCCGGTGGCGCGTCCGGGTTGGTGAACGGGTCGGTCTCCAGCCAGGCCCCGAAGGCCGCCCGGTACTCGGGGCTGAACCGGCGCACAAACGTCGCCTGGAGTTGTGGATCGCGGGCCGCTCGGGCCTGCAGCCAGGCGCTGAACATGGCGCCGTCGGCTGCCAGTCGCTGCTGGCCCAGGGTGGCGGCGGTGTTGGCTTGGATACGGTCCACGCTCGCATCTGAGTACAGCACCGACTGCTGACCGTCTCCCTTGGCGGCCTGGTAGCCACTCCAGGCGGTGGCGATCGCGGCCATCGCGAGCACCACGACCTCCAAGATCTCGATCAGCTCTTCCCAGCGGCGTTTCTCGCCGGATGCCTGTTCACGCTCGCTCAGTTTGTGGGCGACCTCAACGTTCATCTGCTCGGGCATGCGCGAGCCTCCTCTGCCCGCCACCGCGTCCTAGCGCAACGCCAGCAAGCAGCGCTGTCGGACGATCGGGCCGGTCGTCCGAGCCGTGTTCGGTCAGCATGGCAGAGCCCCGATCCCCTGACCTCATCCAGAGAGAATGAAATGTGCCCCCCAGGGGTGCGAAGCCAGCTGGAGCTCGGCGAGTTGCTCGAGTCCTTGCCAGGGATTTGCCAGAAACTTCGCTACGCATGACCTCACCAAGCCCTGCCAGGCCAATCTTGGCCAGGCCCTTCCACCTGCGCGGTTGTCATGCATCGCGAGGTAATGCATGGCGTCGTGAACCACCCGCACATCAATGGTAAGGATGCGGTCGCCGGTTCGATCCGGGGCTCCATGCTGCGACGGAGATCCCGGGGCGGGAGCTCCCGCGCCCCAGGCTCGAGCTCGATCGGCCCGACGACAGCCCTTACGACGTCTACGACTTCTTCGACCCGGTCCCGGCGGCCGAGACCGATGCCACCGTCGACGGCTACGAGCGGATCGACACACGACCACGGGTTCGGGTCTACGGCTGCTGCCTGCCCATCGCGCTGGGGATGTTGCTCGCTCTCGTGGCGACCGTCACGCTCCTCGCCAACCTGCTCGTCGGAGCGCTGTAGCAGGAAGCCGCCGACCCATCGCGATCTCTACATTGGCCTGACACGATCAATTGGGGTCAGGCGGCGGGAAGCAGTGGGAGCATCCGTACCGGCTCGACCTGTTGCGCGTGACGTGCCCGTTGGGGGGGATGATCGTCCTGCGAGGGCAATCGGTCTGGCGCGAGGATGGGCGTGGTGCATGCGCACCCGCCACACCTGGCCGACCGGCGTCGGCACACGACGACAGGAGGTCATCTGATGAAGGCGCTCGTGTACCACGGACCGGGCCAGAAGGCCTGGGAGGAGGCACCCGACCCGGAGATCATCAACCCGACTGATGTGATCGTGCAGGTGGACACGACCACGATCTGCGGGACCGACCTGCACATCCTCAAGGGGGACGTCCCGGCGGTGACCGAGGGGCGGATCCTCGGGCACGAAGGGGTGGGGACGATCACCGAGGTCGGCCAGGCGGTGAGCAAGCTCGCCGTGGGAGACCGCGTCATCATTTCCTGCATCACCTCGTGCGGCTCCTGCTCCTACTGCCACCAGCAGCTGCCAGCGCACTGTCTGGACGACGAGGGTACCTCGGGCATCGGCTGGATCTTGGGCCACCTCATCGATGGCACCCAGGCGCAGTATGTGCGGGTGCCCCTCGCTGACAGTTCCCTGCACAGGCTGCCTGAGGGTGTGAGCGACGAGGCCGCGGTCATGCTTTCCGACATCCTGCCCACCGGCTTTGAGATCGGGGTGCGCAACGGCCGTGTCGAGCCCGGCGACGTCGTCGCCGTCATCGGTGCCGGACCGGTGGGTCTAGCGGCGATGATGACCGCCGGGCTCTACGGCGCCTCCCGCATCATCGCCATCGATCTCGACGCCAACCGGGTCGAGCAGGCCAAGGGGTTCGGCGCCACTGACGACGTCAACAGCGGCGGGGCCGGCTGGCGGGATGCGGTGCTGGCCAAGACCGACGGCCTGGGTGTGGACGTCGCCATCGAGGCCGTGGGCGTGCCGGCGACCTTCGAGATGGCCACCGAGCTCATCCGCCCCGGGGGGACGGTCGCGAACGTGGGTGTGCACGGCAAGTCGGTGGAGCTGAAGCTCCAGGACCTGTGGATCAAGGACATCGCGATCACCACCGGCCTGGTGAGTGCCACCACGACACCGATGCTGCTCAGACTGGTCGCCCAGGGCAAGCTCACG
>JASLIH010000343.1 GCA_030152105.1 Actinomycetes bacterium | reverse complement strand
ACACGATCTTCGTCTTCCCCGGGTGCAGCTCGAGCCCCAGGGACACGAGCCGCTCGGCGAGCGCGTCCCGCAGCCGCCGGGCCTGTTCCTCGGTGTCGCAGTGGACAACAACGTCATCCGCGTAGCGCTCGAGGGGGCAGCCCGGGTGTTCCCGGTCCATCCACCTGTCGAACGCGTAGTGCATGAACAAGTTGGCGAGCAACGGCGAAATGGGAGATCCCTGAGGGGTGCCCTTCTCGCGCGCCACCAGAGTCCCGTCCGGCATCTGCATGGGCGCTGTCAGCCACCGTTGGATGTAGAGCAGGACCCAACGCTCGTCGGTGTGGTGCGCTACCGCTTTCAACAACAGATCATGGGGAACGCTGTCGAACGAAGCCCCGTCTTACTACCCGTGTCGAGGACTTTCCTTCAACTGTGAGGGTCACGCGGCGGCGGCATCCGCTTGAGGGCCGGTCGCTGCAGGTGCTGGGCGGGATGCGGCGGCACGGGGTTCTGGAGTTGCTGCTGGTGCTGCCCGATGGCAGCAAGTCTCTGGTCCCAGCCGCCTGGACCGACACAGATCAGTCCGCCGTGGACGGTGAGCAGTCGATGGCGACGCTGGGGTCGCTGTCGGATCTGCTGCACACGTGCGAGCTGGTCGCCGACCTGGCCGGACGCGAGCTGTGGGAGCAGGGACAGGCTGCCGGGAAGTCACCGTGCAAGGAGGACTCCCGTGCAGCCTGTCCAGCTCAGTCTGATGCCCGACCCACCCCCGGCACCACCGACCCCGGCCGGGGCGCTGCCGGCCGAGGCGATCGAGGCGGCGACCGCGTTACTGGCCGGCGTGATCACCAAGGCCGCCGTGCCCGCGGGGATCGAGGTGGCCGGTGATGAGTGATCCCAAGGTCACGCCTTCGCAGCTGCGACGCTCGGCGGTGGTCTATGTCCGCCAGTCCACCCTCGCGCAGGTCGACCGCAACCGGGAGTCCACCGCCCGCCAGTACGACCTCGTCGCGCGGGCCGAGCGGCTGGGCTGGCCGCGCAGTGCGGTGCGGGTAATCGACGACGACCTCGGGCTCAGCGGGGCCAGCACGGCCGGCCGCTCAGGGTTCGCCGAGCTGGCCGCGCAGGTCGGGCTCGGCCAGGTGGGGATCGTGTTCGCGCTGGAGGTCTCCCGCCTGGCCCGCAACAACGCCGACTGGTACCGGCTGCTGGACCTGGCCGGGATGACCGACACGCTGATCGCCGACGCTGACGGTATCTACCATCCGGGGCTGTTCAACGACCGGATGCTGCTGGGCATGAAGGGCACCATGTCCGAGTGCGAGCTGCACCTCCTGCGCGCCCGGCTGGATGGAGGGATCCGCAACAAGGCCGCCCGGGGCGAGCTGCGCCGAGGGCTGCCGGTCGGGCTGGTGTGGGGCGAGGCCGACGGGGAGATCCGCCGGCATCCCGACGCGGCCGTCACCGGCGTCATCACCGCGGTCTTCGAGCGGTTCGCGGTATGCGGGTCGGCGCGCGGGGTGTGGTTGTGGCTGCGTGAGCAGGGGCTGAAATTCCCCCTACAACCGACCGCCTACCTGCGCGGCGAGGAGATCACCTGGGTCGAGCCGACCTATCATGCGGTGCACAACGTGCTGACCCATCCCGCCTACGCGGGCGCCTATGTGTTCGGCAAGACCCGCCAGCGGCGCAGCGTCAGCGAGGACGGCCAACTGCGCACCAGCCGTCACAAGCTTCCGCAGGGCGAGTGGGAGGTTCTGATCAAGGAACATCACCGCGGCTTCATCGACTGGGACACCTACCAGGCCAACCAGTCCCGCATCGGCGCCAACACCCGCCCGAGGGCCCACGAGCCCGGCACCGGCGCGGTCCGGGAGGGCTGCGCGCTGCTGCAGGGGCTGGCCACCTGCGGGACGTGTGGCCGCAAGCTCGCCGTCTACTACGACGGCCCCTCCAAGTCCACGCCCGGCTACTACTGCACGGGCACCGGCCAGCTCGTCGAGGGCCGCGGCACCCGTCACCTGCGCGTCGGCGGTGTCGCGATCGACGCAGCGGTCGCCGGTGCGTTCCTGGCCGCGCTGCAGCCCGCCGCGCTGCAGGCGTGCCTGGCCGCCGCCCAGCAACTTGAGGACGGCCACGACGCCGCGCTCGCGCAGTGGCGGCGCCAGGCCGAGCAGGCCCGCTACCAGGCAAGCCGGGCGGAGCGCCGCTACCGGGCTGTCGACCCCGACAACCGCCTGGTCGCCCGGGGACTGGAGACCGAGTGGAACCAGGCGCTGCAACAGGTCGCCGACGCCGAGGAAGAACTCGCCCGCCGCGAGCATGCGCGCCCGAAAACCCTGACCCCGCAAGAGAAACAGGCCATCCTGACTCTCGGCGGCGACCTCGGTGGAGTGTGGTCGGCGGCGACCACCACCGACAAGGACCGCAAACAGCTGCTGCGCAGCCTGCTGGACGAAGTCGGCATCAGCGTGCGCCGCGACCGCGAGGAAGGCCGCGCTGATCTCGTGCTGCGTTGGAAAGGCGGCGCGATCACCGAACTGCCCGTGCCTCTCAAACGCAAGCCGCCAGAGCGTCTGCGCACCGAGGAGGACACCATCGACCTGCTGCGCCGCCTGGCCATCCGCTACCCGGACGCCACGATCGCCGGGATCCTGAACCGGCAACACCGCCGCACCGCCCGCGGATTGTCGTTCACCGCCAGTAGGGTCCAATCACTGCGCCACCACTGGAAGATCGCCTGCTACCAACCCAGCGACGACCCCCGGGAAGGGGAGCTACTCACCGTGGCCGACGCCGCCAAACAACTCGGGCTCGCTCCGTCCACTTTGCACCGCTGGCTGGGCGACGGCTTCATCACCGGCGAGCAGCTCACCCCCGGCGCGCCCTGGCGCATCCGCCTCACCGACGACATCCGCGCCTTGTTCGTCGACGACGCCCCCACTGGCTGGCTGGCCATGCTGGAGGCCACCCTCGCCTACGGCGTCTCACGCCAAACCATCATGCAACGTGTCAAGCGCCGCGAGCTCCAAGCCGTCCACGTCCGCACCGGACGACGAAAAGGCCTGCGTATCCAGCCCCCGGCCCCGACAAACAGCCTGTTCTGATCATGACAATCAGCGGAAGGAGCAGTGTGACGATGCATCCAATGCGGATTTCAGGTCGGCGTCAAGAACCCATTCCCGCTTCGCATTTTTCCCGGCGAGAGCGAGGTGGATCATCTCGATCGCGTCATGACATCCGCTGCCCGGCCGGAACCCGTATTGCTCGGGGTCCAGTCGGGCCTCCCACTCCGGTTCCAACGCGTTGCGGACACGCTGCTGCTGACCCCGGTCCGCGATCACGGGAATACCGAGTGGGCGTTTCCCGCCCTTCTTGGGTATCCATACCCGCCGCACCGGCAGCGCGTG
>JASLIH010000033.1 GCA_030152105.1 Actinomycetes bacterium | reverse complement strand
GGTCTACCTGCACACCAAGTCCCGGGACTACCTGCCCGAGCGGGTGTGGCCGCTGCTCAAGCGCGCGGTCGAGACTGCCATCGCCAACTGGAGCAAGCCCGACAAGGGGATCTGGGAGGTCCGGGGACCGCCGCGGCACTTCACCTCGTCCAAGCTGATGTGCTGGGTGGCCTGCGACCGGGGCGCCCGCCTGGCCAGGATGCACGGCGACAAGGACCTGGCCGCCGCCTGGCGCAAGGCCGCCGACGAGATCCACGCCGACATCTGCGAGCACGGCCTCGACGAGCGGGGCGTGTTCGTCCAGCACTACGACACCACCGCCCTGGACGCCTCGGTCCTGCTCATGCCGCTGCTGCGGTTCCTGCACCCCGAGGACCCCCGGATCCGCGACACCGTCCTGGCCATCGCCGACGAGCTGACCGTCGACGAGCTGGTACTGCGCTACCGGGTCGAGGAGACCGACGACGGCTTCTCGGGCGAGGAGGGGACCTTCACCATCTGCTCGTTCTGGCTGGTGTCGGCCCTGGTCGAGATCGGCGAGGTGGCCCGGGCCAGGCAGCTGTGCGAGAAGCTGCTGTCGTACGCCAGCCCGCTCCAGCTCTACGCCGAGGAGATCGACCCGCGCTCCGGTCGCCACCTCGGCAACTTCCCGCAGGCGTTCACCCACCTGGCCCTCGTCAACGCGGTCATGCACGTGATCCGGGCCGAGTCCGGCGGCGACGCCACCCGCTTCCGCCCCAGGGGCGTCTCCCTGCTGTGACCCCGTGGAGGCGCCAGTGCGCGCCAACCACCTGACGAGGGTGGTGCGGTTCTGCACGGTGGTGCTGCTGATCTCCGCGGTGCTCGCCGCCTGCGCCGGCAGCCCGCAACCCGGCCCGCCGGGCTCGGGTCCCCCGGTGGGGGAGGCTACCTCCAGCAGCGGAACGGGTGCTCGCGGGAATCCACAGCCCCCCGGCTCGGAGCCCCCCGGGGGCACTGAGCCTCCCGGGGGCACGGCCACGCCGCCGGACGGGGGGCCGGCGACCACGGGCCCGGCGGGCGGGTGGCGGGTCGGGGCGCGGCCGCTGCCGTTGCGACCCGACGGGTTCGGCAAGGTCCTGCCGACCCCGGCAGCGCTCCGGGACCGCCGGCTCCCGACCCTGGACCGGCTGCCACCGCCGCCCGGGGGCCGGTTCCGGTCCTCGATCCGGCCGGTCAGCCCGGCCGTCCGGGCCCGGATGGGGACGACCTGGAAGCCCGGCTGCCCGGTCGGCCTGGCCGACCTGCGCTATGTGACCGTCAGCTTCCGCGGGTTCGACGGCAGAGCCCACACCGGCGAGCTGGTCGTCCACCGGCGGGTCGCGGCCGGGGTCGTCTCGGTGTTCGCCCGCCTCTACCGGGCCCGGTTCCCGATCGAGGAGATGCGGCTGGTCACCGGGGCCGACCTGACGGCCCGGCCCACCGGCGACGGCAACAACACCGCCGCCTTCGTCTGCCGCGCCGCCCGCAAGCAGACCCGCTGGTCGGCCCACGCCTACGGCCTGGCCATCGACGTCGACCCGTTCCAGAACCCCTACCGGCGCGGCGACCTGGTCCTGCCCGAGCTGGCCAGCGTCTACCTGGACCGTGGCGACCGCCGCCCGGGGATGATCCACCCTGGCGACGTCGTCACCACCGCCTTCGCCGCCATCGGCTGGACCTGGGGCGGCACCTGGCGCACACCCAAGGACCTGATGCACTTTTCCGCGACCGGCAACTAGCGGCCGCTCGGTGGTGGGGCGGACTCGGGGTCACCGCCAAGGACCGAGCGGCCGCCGTCGACCGCGATGGTGGCGCCGCTGACGAAGCTGGCCTCCTCGGACAGGAGATGGGCGACCACGGCCGCCACCTCGTCGGGCCGGCCGACCCGACCGACGGGGTGGAGCTGGCGCATCTCGTCCTGGATGCGGTCGGCCCCGGCCGGGTCCTGAGCGGCCAGCAGCGCCTGGTAGCGCTCGGTGTCGATCGAGCCAAGGGCGACGGCGTTGACGCGGATGCCCCGGGGGCCGTAGTCGACGGCCAGGGCGCGGGTGAGGCCCTCGACGGCCGCCTTGGCGGTGGCGTAGGCGAGGGCGCCGGGGACGGCCCGGCGGGCCTGGTGGGACGAGACGTTGACGATCGCCCCGCCGGTGCCGGCGGCCAGGAACCGGCGCACGGCGGTGGCGCTGCCGACCACCGCCGGGGCCAGGTTCAGCTCGATCGACCGCAGCACCGCGGCCGGGTCGTCATGCAGCGAGGCGTCCCGGAACAGGGCCGCGTTGTTGACCCAGCCGGCCAGCGGCGCCGCCGCCTCGGCCAGGTCGGCGGCTCGCCCGGTGACGGCCTCGTCGGCGGCGTCGCCAGCCACCCCGGCGACCCGGTCGCCCGCCGGGTGGCCCTCGGTCCAGGCCAGGGCGGCCGGGTCGAGCTCGATCGCGACCACCGCCCCGCCGTCGGCGAGGAGCCGCTCGACCAGCGCCCGGCCGACCCCCCGGCCGCCGCCGGTCACCACATAGGAACGCACCCGGGGAGGCTACCGGAACCGGATCACCGCGGTGGTGGCGGCGGCAACTCTGTCCGACTGGCAGACAGTGCGTGCGGATCAGGCGCCGGGTCGCGATATCGTTCAGGCATGCGGCCGCCGTCCGAACGCCTGGAGCTGCCCGACGCCTGGGGGACGAGCCGGGCGTCGCGGCTGTTCCCGGGTTCGTGGCTGGCCCACGCCGACCTCCACAACCACACCTGGCTGTCGGACGGGGCCGGCGACCCGCGGCTGGCCTTCGGGTCCATGCGGGCGGCCGGGCTCGACGTGGCCGCCCTCACCGACCACAGCCGCTGGGCGTCGCTGTTCCTCGACCTGACCAAGGCGCCCGGCTGGACCGGGATCGACCAGCGGGCCTGGCGGGAGACCAACGCCCTGGCCGAGGCGGCCAACGACGACGGGGCGTTCGTGGCCCTGCACGGGTTCGAGTGGTCGCACGCCGCCTACGGCCACATGAACGTCTGGAACAGCCAGCGCTTCACCGACCCGCTGCGCACCGCCCCCACCATGGGCCGGTTCTGGCGCTGGCTGGAGACCCGCGGCGACGACGGCCTGGCCGGGTTCAACCATCCTGGCACCGGCCGGCTGCGCTTCGGCGGCTTCGGCTACCGGCCGGCCATGGCCCATCGCCTGGTCAGCCTGGAGATGTTCAACAAGCTCGAGGACTACCTGCTCAAAGACAACGACCGTGGCCTCCAGTCGCCGCTCAACCAGTGCCTCAACGCCGGCTGGCGGGTCGGGCTGCTGGGGGTGACCGATGAGCACGGCCCCGACTGGGGCAACCCCGAGGGCAAGGGTCGGGCCGGGCTCTGGCTGCGCGAGCTGACCAGGGCCGGGGTGCTGGAGGCGCTGGCCGCCAGGCGGTTCTTCGCCAGCCGGGTCAAGGGCCTGCGCCTGGACGCCGCCCTGACCTCGCTGGCCGGGGCGGCCGGGGGGCCGGGAGAGCGGGCCCGCATGGGCACCGCCGTGGCCCACCCCGGCGGCCCGGTGCGGATCGAGGTCGACCTGGCTCGGGGCGAGGCCTGGGAGGGCCGGCGGCTCGGCCTCCAGGTGCTGCGGCCCTCCGAGCGGCTGCCGGCCCAGGCCGCGGCCGTGGAGGTCGCCGTGCCCGGCCCGCGGGAGCCGGTGGTGACCCTGGACCTCGAGCTCGACCCGGCCGACGGCGACTGGGTGGTGCTGCGGGTCACCGACCCCGCCGAGCCGGCCGACCCGCGGGCCACCGGCGAGTGGGCCCGCCAGGGCCGGGCCATCGCCTACGCCAGCCCGTTCTGGCTCGACCGTCCCAGCTGACCCTCCGGGTCGGGCACGCCCTCGACCAGGTCGGCCACCGAGTCCACGATCCGCGTGGGCAGGAACGGGAACCGCTGGGCCTCCTCGCGGCCGGTGATGCCGGACAGGACCAGGATGGTCTGGAGGCCGGCCTCGATCCCGGCGACGATGTCGGTGTCCATCCGGTCGCCGATCATCACCGTCGAGTCGGTGTGGGCGTCGATGGCCCGCAGGGCCTCGCGCATCATCAGTGGGTTGGGCTTGCCCACGAAGTAGGGGCGGACCCCGGTGGCCTTGGAGATGAGGGCGGCCACGGCCCCGGTGGCCGGCTGGGGGCCGGCGGGGGACGGGCCGGTCGGGTCGGGGTTGGTGGCGATGAAGCGGGCCCCGGAGGCGATCAGCCGGATCGCCCTGGTGATCGCCTGCTGGCTGTAGGCCCGGGTCTCCCCGACGACCACGTAGTCGGGCTCGCGCTCGGTGAGCACGTAGCCGACCTGGTGCAGGGCGGTGGTCAGCCCGGCCTCGCCGAGCACATAGGCGGTCCCCTGAGGCCGCTGGGTGTCGAGGAACCTGGCCGTGGCCAGGGCCGAGGTCCAGATGGCCGTCTCCGGCACCTCCAGGCCGGTCAGGGCCAGGCGGGCGGCCAGGTCGCGCGGGGTGTAGATGCTGTTGTTGGTCAGCAGCAGGAACCGGTGCCCGGTCTGCTCCAGGCGCTTGACGAACAGGTCGGCCCCGGGGATCAGCCGCTCCTCGCGGACCAGCACCCCGTCCATGTCCATCAGGTAGTTCTTGATCGCGGGTCGGCTGGTGGTCATCAGGTGATCTCGCTCCAATGTTGGGTCAAAGCATGTGCGTACGTTCACAAAGACTGCCCGACGGCGGTTGCGATCCGGTTACACCAGGGCAAGGATCGGATGAAGCCAACCGGTGCGCCGGCGGAACCTGGCGGCGGCGCTACACCGGCCGGGCCAGCCGCTTGACGTTCAGCAGGTTGGTGTAGGTCACGTTGTCGGTGGTGGAGTTGCCGCCGAAGGTGCCGCAGCCCAGGGTCAGCGACGGGGTCAGGCCGTTGCCGACGCCGATGCAGCCGTGGCTGGCCGGGCCGTTGACCAGGACCCGGCTTGCCGGGACCTCCTCGGCGAACCGCTGCTGCAGCGCCTGGTCGCCGGTGTGGATCACCGCGGTGTGGCCGGCGCCCTGGTTGGCCAGCAGCCGCTTGCAGACCTCGACGCCCTGCCCGGTCCCGTCGACGGTGAACAGCGACAGCAGCGGGGCCAGCTTCTCCCGGCCCAGGGGGCCGTCGAGCTGGTCCATGCTCAGGGGCAGGACCAGCACCCGGACCGGCCCGTCACGCCGGACCCCGGCCGCGTCGGCGATCGCCGACGCCGGCTGGCCGAGGACCTCGCGGCGCAGGTGCCCGTCGGGGTCGAACGCGGCGGCGGCCACCCTGGCCGTCTCCTCCGGCGTGCACACGGCCGCCCCGGCCCGCTCCAGCGCGGCCTGGAACGGCCCGGCGACGTTCGCCTCGACGACCAGGTTGTCCTCGGAGCCGCAGATGATGCCGTGGTCGAAGGCCTTGCTCTCGACCACCGCGGCGGCCGCCGCCACCGGGTCGGCGTCGGCGCAGACCAGGGCGGGCACGTTGCCCGAGCCGACGCCGATGGCGGGGGTGCCCGAGCTGTAGGCGGCCCGGACCATGGCCGTGCCCCCGGTGGCCAGGATCAGCGACACCTGCGGGTGGCGCATGAACATGGCGGTCCTGGTGCGGCTGGCCCGCTCGACCGACTGGAGCAGGTCCACCGGCGCCTGGTGCTCGGCCAGGACGCCCGCCACCAGCGCCACCGTGCGGGCCCCGACGCCGGCGGCGGCCGGATGGTGGCTGACGATCAGGGCGTTGCGGGCCTTGAGGCAGATCAGGGTCTTGAACACCAGGGTGGCCACCGGGTTGGTCATCGGGATGAGCCCGAGCACCACCCCCATCGGGCTGGCGATCTCGGTCACCCCGCGGTCATCAGGTGGCCGCGGGCCGATCCCCGGCCGGCCCTGCAGGGCCCGGTTCACCTCGAGGCTGGCGAAGCGGTTCTTGAAGGTCTTGTCGGCGACGTTGCCGATCCCGGTCTCGGCAACGGTGGCCGCGGCCAGCTCCTCGGCCTGGCCGGCCACGGCCCCGGCGATGGCGTCCAGCAGCGCCTCGACCCGCGCCTCGGGCCAGCCGGCGAGCACCACCTGGGCGGCGACGGCCCGGGCCACGGCCGCGTCGACGGCCGGGTCGATGTCGGCCGCGAAGACGTACTCCTCCAGGTGGCGACGGGTCTCCCTGGCCTTGGCGGCGGCGTCGCGGCCCAGCGCTCGCAGCACGGCCAGCCCGGTCGGCGGGTCGTCGCGGCACAGCCGGCCGAGGCTGGCCTCGGAGAGGGCCAGGGCGGTCACCTCGGTGTTGGCGTAGGCGCTGGCCGAGCGGGGCCGGCCGTCGAGCAGGCTGAACTCGCCGCAGAGCATGCCCGGCCCCAGGTAGGCGATGACCCCGTCGGAGTCGAAGTCCGGCCGCTCGACCTCCAGCCGGACCTCACCCTCGGCGATCAGGTAGCACTCGGTGCCGCTGGTCCCCTGGGCCAGGATGGGTTCGCCCCTGGCGTAGCGCCGGCGCTCCAGGTACGGGCCCAGCCGGGCCGGGTCGGTCACACCGAGGACGGCGAGCTCTGGCTGGACCTGCATCGGGTCGCCTCCTTCTGGCGGGACAGGTTGAGCTTGGCCCCCGCCGCCCGCCGGGGCAAGGAGTGCCGGACGTCACACCCGGCCGGTGACCGGCGGCACCGTCAGCAACGACCCCGCCGGTCATGCTGAGCAGGCAACCAACGAGGTCACGCCAGCGAGGAGCCCGCCATGCGCCACGCCCTCATCCCCCTCAGCCTGCTCCAGGACGCCCGCGCCGCCTCCGGCCCCCGGGTCGAGCGCCAGGTGGCCGACGCCCCGCCCGACCCCCAGCCGTCCTCGGCGCCCACACCCCGCCGGTTCGCCACGCTGTTCCGCCGGGCAAAGGCCCTCGCCGCCCGCCCCATCTGACCCCTCACCCGGCCCGGGGCGGCATTGCTGCTGCGGGCTGCCCCCGACCCGTGCCAGGCTGGGGGCATGCTCGCCGCTCGTCGCCTCACCGTGGTCCGTGGTGCCCAGGTCGTGCTCGACTCGGTCGACCTGGTCGTCGATGGGACCAGCCGCATCGGCGTGCTGGGCCGCAACGGCGCCGGCAAGTCGACCCTGCTGCGCTGCCTGGCCGGGCTGGAGGTCCCGACGGCCGGGACGGTCGAGCGTTCGCCGCCCGGGCTGAACGTCGGCTACCTGGCCCAGGAGCCCGACCCGCTTGGCGAGGAGACCACCGCCGCCTACCTGCGCCGCCGCACCGGCCTGGCCACGGCCGAGGTGGCCATGGGGGCCGCCCTGCGGGCCGTCGGCGACCACCCGGGCCAAGCGGAGCTGGAGGCCTACGACGACGCCCTGGCCCGGTTCCTGGGTCTCGGCGGCGACGACCACGACACCCGCGCCCCCCGCGTGCTCGCCGACGTCGGCCTCGACCCGGGTGTGCTCGAGGTCCCTCTGACCCGGCTGTCCGGCGGCCAGCGGGTCAAAGCCGGCCTGGCCGCCATCCTGCTCGCCCGCTTCGACGTGCTGCTGCTGGACGAGCCGACCAACAACCTCGACTTTGACGGACTGGCCCGCCTGGAGCGGTTCCTGGCCACCGAGGAGCGGCCAGTGGTGCTGGTCAGCCACGACCGGGCCTTCCTGTCCGCCGCCACCACCCGCATCGCCGAGCTCGACCTGCACACCCGCCGCCTGGCCGAGTACGGCGGCGGCTACGACGCCTATGTCGAGGAGCGCCGCCGCCGGCGCGAGCAGGCCTACGCCGACTATGACGAGGCCAGGGCCGAGCGGTCGCGGCTGGAGGAGGCGGCCCGCCAGAAGCGCGAGTGGGCGGCCAGCCGCCGCGGTGAGCGGCGCACCGACAACGACAAGGCCCTGGCCGGGCGGCGCAAGGAGCGGGCCACCGCCGGCGCCACCAGGGCCAAGGCGATCGAGCGGCGCCTGGAGCGCCTCGGCGACCCCGGGAAGCCCTGGGAGGGCTGGGACCTGCGCCTGTCGCTCCAGGCCGGCCGGCGCAGCGGCGAGGTCGTTGCTCGCCTGGCCGGGGCGACCGTGCGGCGGGGCGGCTTCCGGCTCGGCCCGGTCGACCTGGAGCTGCACTGGCGCGACCGACTGGCCCTGACCGGGCCGAACGGCGCCGGCAAGTCGACCCTGCTTGGGCTGCTGACCGGCGAGCTGCACCCGGAGGAGGGCACCGTCCGGCTCGGGTCGGGGGTGGTCGTCGGCCACCTCGGCCAGGACCGCACCCCTGGCCCGGGGACCCTGCTGGACGCGGTACGGGAGCGGACCGAGCTGTCGGTCGAGCAGGCGCGGTCCCTGCTGGCCAAGTTCGACCTGGGGGCCGAGCACCTGCGCAGGCCCGAGGCGGCGCTGTCGCCGGGCGAGCGCTCCCGGGCCGGCCTGGCCGTGCTGGTCGCCCGGGGCACCAACCTCCTACTGCTGGACGAGCCGACCAACCACCTGGACCTGGACGCCATCGAGGAGCTGGAACAGGCCCTGCAGGGCTACGACGGCACCCTGGTCGTGGTCAGCCACGACCGGCGCCTGCTGGCCGGCCTGCGCCTGGACCGGCGCCTTGAGGTGGTCGCCGGCCAGGTGGCCGAGGCACCCCTGCCGGTCGCCGCTCCCGGATAGACTGAGGGGAATGAACCTCTACCGCGAGCAGGGCGTCGTGCTGCGGACCTGGAAGCTCGGCGAGGCCGACCGCATCGTCGTGCTGCTCACCCAGGGCGAGGGCAAGGTCAGGGCGGTCGCCAAGGGGGTCCGCAAGACCAAGTCGCGCTTCGGCGGCCGCCTGGAGCCGTTCAGCCATGTCGACCTGTCGCTGTACCGGGGGCGCGAGCTCGACATCGTCACCCAGGCCGAGGTCATCACCCCGTTCCGGGCCCTGCGCGAGGACTACGACCGGGTGGTGGCGGGCGCGGCCATGCTCGAGGCGGTCGACCAGGTCGCCCAGGAGCGCGAGGCCGCCATCCGACTGTACCTCCTGCTGGTCCGGGCCCTGCGGGCCCTGGACAGCGCCCCCCGCGACCCGTCGGTGGTGCTCGACGCCTTCCTGCTCAAGCTGATGGCGCTGGAGGGGTACCGGCCGGCGCTGGCCGAGTGCGCCGGCTGTGGGGCCAAGGGGCAGCCGCGCTGCTTCTCGATCGCCCGCGGCGGCGGGCTGTGCGAGCGCTGCCGCACCGGGGAGGAGTCGACCCTTGACCCCGACACCATGCCCCTGCTGACCGCCCTGCTCGGCGACGACCTGGACACCACCGCCGGCGCCGAGCCCGCCCCAGCCTCCCGGCGCGAGGCCGGCGCCCTGGTCAAGGGCTACGTCGAGTACCACCTGGACCGCCGCCTCCGTGCCTACCCCCTGGTGGCCCGCTGATGCCGAGCCGCAATCCCCGGGCGCTGCCGCCCGACCTGGACCCCAAGGGCGTGCCCGATCACGTGGCCATCGTGATGGACGGCAACGGCCGCTGGGCCGGGGCCAAGGGCCTGCCCCGCAACAAGGGTCACGAGGCTGGGGAGGCGGCCCTGTTCGACACCGTCGAGGGGGGCTTGGACGTCGGGCTGTCGTGGCTGACCGTGTACGCCTTCTCCACCGAGAACTGGCGCCGCCCGGCCGCCGAGGTCCGGTTCCTGATGAACTTCAACGAGTCGCTGCTGGTGCGGCGCTCCCACGAGCTCCACGAGCGCGGGGTCCGAATCCGCTTCATCGGCCGCCGCGACCGCATCCCCCCGCACGTCCGCCGCCGCATCGAGGAGGCCGAGGACCTCACCGCCGGCGACACCCGCATGACCCTGGCCGTGGCCCTCGACTACGGCGGCCGCGACGAGCTCGCCCGGGCCGTCCAGGCCCTGGCCGCCGAGGTCCGCGAGGGCCGCGGCCCCCGCCGCATCGACGAGCGGGCCATCGCCAGGCGCCTGTGGGCGGCCGACATGCCCGACGTCGACCTGCTCATCCGCACCTCGAACGAGTACCGGATCTCGAACTTCCTGCTCTGGCAGATCGCCTACGCCGAGCTCCACTTCACCCCGGTCCTGTGGCCCGACTTCAACCGCCAGGAGCTGTTCGAGGCCCTGCGGGTCTACCAGGGCCGCCACCGCCGCTTCGGCGCCGTTCCCGACCCCACCCCCGACGCCCGCCGTTCCCACCCCGACCCGGCCCACCCTGGCCCCGCCCGGTCCGACCCGGCCCGGTCCGACCCCGCCCGGTCCGACCCGGCCCGGTCCGAGCCCCGGCATGCGGCACCCCGACCCGCCGGTGCCGGGTCCCCCGGTGGGGGAGCGTAGCCGATTGCCGGGGAACGGCCACCGGGTTGTCCACAGCCCCCGGTCGGGACCGAAGGGTCTGGTGTGGTGACCCGCCCGCCCGCGATCCGGTCGGGACGACCCGGCGACCTGGCCCGGCTGGGGCCGGTGTACGAACAGGCCGGGTTCGGGGGGCGGCTGGCCAAGGTGGTGGGGTTCGCCCGGGCCCGGCTTGACGGTGAGGTGGTGGTGGCCGAGGCCGGCGGTGAGCTGGTCGGGGTGGCCGCCGGGGCCGCGTTCGGGGGGACCGGGTGGGTCGGGGGTGTGGCTGTGGTCCCGGCGCACCGGCGCATCGGGCTGGGCGGGGCCCTCACCCAGGCGATCGTCGAGTTCCTGGAGGCCAGCGGCGTGGCCACCGTGCTGCTGCACGCCACCGCGCTCGGGCGCCCGGTCTACGAGCGGCTCGGCTTCGTTCCCGAGACGCCCTACCGCACCCTCAGTGGCCCCACCCTGCCCCGCGGCCCGCGGGAGGCGCCGGTCCGGGCCGGCCGGGCGGCCGACCTGGAGGCGGTGCTGGCCCTCGACCTGGCCGCCACCGGTGAGGACCGCCGGCGCCTGCTGACCTCCCTGTGGCCCACCGGCGGCCTGGTCGCGGCCCCCGACGGCCGGCCGCTCGGCTACCACCTGGCGTCGCCGTGGCGGGCCGGCGGGGCCACCATCGCCGCTGACCCCGCCACCGGTGTGGCCCTCCTGGACGAGGTCCGGGCGGCGGCCACCCACGAGGTCGCCATCTCGGTGCCCGCCGCCAACACCGCGGCCGTCGGCGCCCTCGAGGCGGCCGGCTTCTCCGAGGTCTACCGCACGATCCGGATGTACCGCGGCCCCCGCGTCCCCTGGGACCCGTCGGCCCTGTTCGGCGCCCACAACCTGTTCTGGGGCTGACCTCGGGATGCCGGCAGCGGCCTAGAAGTCGAGCTTCATCGGCACCCGGTTGATGACCGACCGCTCGGCCAGGCGCAGGAGCACGGCCAGGCCGTTGTCGGCGGCGGCCGACAACGAGTGGCCGTCGGTGGCCGGGTCCGGCGGCTGGCCGTCCAGGCGGTAGCGGGTCGACAGCAGCTCGAGCTGGTCGAGCAGGGCCACGCTGGACCCGAGCTGGATCTCCTCCCCGGTGATGTCCTGGGTGCGGACGGTGAAGGCGAACCGGCAGGGCCGCCAGAGCTCCGGGGTGAGGAGCTGGTGGTAGCGGGACCCGGCCCCGGGGCCGAGGCGGCCTGGTAGGCGGGGTCGTCGGGCCAGTCGGCGGACACCTGGGCCGGCGCCGGCAGCTCGGGGTGCTCGTCGTGGGCGGCCGGCAGCAGCGTCCCGCCATAGCCGTCCCAGCCCGGCTTGTCGGTGAAGCAGGGCGCCGGGCCGGACTCGTCCCAGTCCAGGGGGCCGTCCAGACGGTCGCCGAGCCAGCGGCTCAGCCCGTCCCGCCAGCCGACCACCGCGGCCCTGATGACCTCCTCGGCGTCCTGGCCGTCGCTGACCGCTATGCCCGGTGGCGGGCGATCCGTTCCACGACGTCGGCCGAGCCCTCGACGTAGTACCGGGTCAGGGATCCAACATAGACGTCAAGGCCCACGCCGCCTCCCTAGCTCACCCCGTCGCCGCGCGCCGCTGGCGTCTCCCCGGGACCCTCTCTGCTCTATGGTGTCTCAAACAACTCGATCCGGCCACCCCTGAGTTGCCCGACGTTCAGCGGACGTCGACCGCGACCCGGGTCGGGTTGTGGAGCTCGGAGACGCGGAAGCCGCCGCGCCCGGCGACCCCCAGCCCGAACCGCACCTCGCCCTCGAAGTCGCCGGCGAAGCGGACCTGGCGGAGCACCGGCGAGTTGGGGGTGATGGTGGCGGCCGAGAAGGTCGCCGTCCCGTCCGGGTCGCGGGCCCGGGCCGGCTCGAAGGCGACCTCCACGAACTCCTCCCCGCGCAGGGCCAGCCGCCCCCCGCCCGCGCCGGTGACCTGGGGCACATAGCGGACCTGGTAGCCAGGCATGGCGCCCTTGAAGGTGAACAGCACCCGGTCCGAGCCGTCCCGCTCGTCGGTCTGGACCGAGACCAGCTCCGGGGCCTTCCGGCTCCGCCGGTCGCGCTCGACCGGGTCGGCCGAGAACGGCGCCGCGGCGCGGCCGGGCGTGCCCTCCTCGCCGTACCTGGCATCCCAGAACCCGGCAACGAAGGCCACGACCAGCAGCAGGAGCAGCGCCCTGCCCATGGTCCGCATCCGGGTCCCTCCTCGAGCCGGTCGCCGCCGGTCGTCTCCCAGGATGGTGCCAGGCCCGCCGCTACAATGGGGCCATCATGGCCACCACGCCCGTTCGGCCCGCCGAGACCGGCAGCGGCTTCCTCCAGCAGGTCGCGCTGGGCCCGCTGCTCAGCCGGTTCGCGGTCGACGAGGTGGGCGCCGAAGAGCGCGCCGCCGCCCTGGCCAAGCGGAGCATCAAGAAGGAGTCCAAGGTCGCCGCCCTGCGCCTGGCCGTGGCCGTGATGGACCTGACCACCCTGGAGGGGTCGGACACGGTCGGCAAGGTCCAGGCCCTCTGCTCCAAGGCCCGCCGGCCCGACCCGGCCGACCCCGAGGTCCCGTCGGTGGCCGCCGTCTGCGTCTACCCCTCGCTGGTGGCCACCGCCCGCGAGGCCCTCGCCGGGTCGGGGGTCAAGGTCGCCTCGGTGGCCACCGCCTTCCCCAGCGGTCAGGCGTCGCTGGCCGTTCGCCTGGCCGACGTGGCCGAGGCCGTCGAGGCCGGCGCCGACGAGATCGACATGGTGATCAACCGCGGCGCCTTCCTGGCCGGGCGGTTCCGGGAGGTGTTCGAGGAGATCGTGGTCGTCAAGGAGGCCTGCGGCCAGGCCCGCCTCAAGGTCATCCTCGAGACCGGCGAGCTCGGCACCCTGGACAACGTCCGCCGGGCCAGTGTGCTGGCCATGGCCGCCGGGGCCGACTTCATCAAGACCTCCACCGGCAAGATCCAGCCGGCCGCCACCCTCCCGGTGGCCCTGGTCATGCTGGAGGCGGTCCGCGACTTCCACGACCGCACCGGCCGCATGGTCGGCATGAAGCCCGCCGGCGGCGTCCGCACCGCCAAGCAGGCCATCCAGCACCTGGTCGTGGTCAACGAGACCCTCGGCCCCGACTGGCTCACCCCCGAGTGGTTCCGCCTCGGTGCCTCCAGCCTCCTCAACGACTGCCTGATGCAGCTGGCCAAGGAACGCACCGGCCGCTACCAGTCCGGCGACTACTTCACCAAGGACTAGGGGGTCCACAGGCCATGGCAGAGCAGCTCGAACGGCGGGGCGAGCGGGCGCCGGCCCGGTTCGGCGGGCTTGACTACGCGCCCGCGCCGGAGGCGACCGACCACGTCAAGCTGCGGGCCGACCACGGGCTGCTGATCGGGGGGCGGTGGGTCGAGCCGGCCTCGGGCAAGCGCTTCAAGACCATCAGCCCGGCCACCGAGGAGGTCCTGGCCGAGGTCGCCGAGGCCGGCGAGGAGGACGTGGACGCGGCCGTCAGGGCCGCCCGGGCCGCCTACACCAAGGTGTGGTCGAAGCTGTCGGGGGCCGAGCGGGCCAAGTACCTCTACCGGATCGCGCGGGTCCTCCAGGAGCGGGCGCGGGAGTTCGCGGTCCTGGAGACGATGAACGGCGGCAAGCCGATCAAGGAGTCCCGCGACGTCGATGTGCCCCTGGCCGCGGCCCACTTCTTCTACCACGCCGGCTGGGCCGACAAGCTGGACTACGCCTTCCCGGGCCGCCGCCCGGCCCCGCTGGGGGTGGCCGCCCAGGTCATCCCCTGGAACTTCCCGCTGCTGATGGCCGCCTGGAAGCTGGCCCCGGCCCTCGCCGCCGGCAACACCGTCGTCCTCAAGCCGGCCGAGACGACCCCGCTCACCGCCCTGCGCCTCGGCGAGGTCCTCCTGGAGGCCGAGCTGCCCGAGGGCGTGGTCAACATCCTCACCGGCGCCGGGGCGACCGGCGCGGCCCTGGTCGGCCACGAGGGCGTCGACAAGGTCGCCTTCACCGGCTCGACCGAGGTCGGCAAGGCGATCCAGCGGACCCTGGCCGGGTCGGGCAAGAAGCTGACCCTGGAGCTGGGGGGCAAGGCGGCCAACATCGTGTTCGAGGACGCCCCGCTCGACCAGGCGGTCGAGGGGATCGTCAACGGCATCTACTTCAACCAGGGCCACGTCTGCTGCGCCGGGTCGCGGCTGCTGGTCCAGGAGTCGATCGCCGAGCCACTGGTCGACAAGCTCAAGCGGCGCATGGCGACGCTGCGGGTCGGCGACCCGCTAGACAAGAACACCGACGTCGGGGCCATCAACTCCCGGGCCCAGCTGGACAAGATCCAGGAGCTGGTCGCCTCGGGCGAGGCCGACGGCGCCGAGGCCTGGCAGGCGCCGTGCGAGCTGCCCCAGCGGGGCTTCTGGTTCCGCCCGACGGTGTTCACCTCCGTCGCCCAGTCCTACCGGATCGCCCAGGAGGAGATCTTCGGCCCGGTGCTGTCGGTGCTGACCTTCCGCACCCCCGACGAGGCGGTGGAGAAGGCCAACAACACCCCCTTCGGCCTGTCGGCCGGGGTCTGGACCGACAAGGGCAGCCGCATCCTGGAGCTGGCCAACCGCATGCGGGCCGGGGTCGTGTGGGCCAACACCTTCAACCGCTTCGACCCCGCCTCGCCCTTCGGCGGCTACAAGGAGTCCGGCTTCGGCCGCGAGGGCGGCCGCCACGGCCTGGCCGCCTACCTCGACCTCTCCTAGGACGGCAGCCGGTCGGCGAAGGCCGCGATGACCTCGGCGACCTCGCCGGGTGCGCGCAGGTTGGCCAGGTGGCCCTGCTCTGGCAGGACGACCACCGAGTCCAGCCGGGGCAGCACGGCGGCCAGTGCGTCGAGTCGCTCCCGCAGGTGCGCGGGGCTACGGCCGCCGCCCAGCAACAGCACGGGCAGGTCCAGGCGGGCGTAGCGGTCCAGGCCGACGCCGAGGGACTCGATGGCCTCGTCGTCGGTGATCTGGGCGGGCGCGTGGTCGCGCACGACCTGCCAGACCGGAGGCACCAGCCGCATGGCGGCAACCCCGAGCCGGCCGGCGCCGACGATCTCGCGCATGTGGATGGTGATGGCCCGGTCCGGGTCGCCCGCGTCCAGTGCCGCCCGGGCCCGACGCAGCGTCTCGCCCCCCAGCGGCTCGTCGACCGCCACGGGCGGTTCGTACAACACCATCCCGCTGAACGCCGACGGCGCGGCCAGGGCGCTCTCCAGGGCCACCACCGCACCCGAGGAGTGCCCCACCAGCAACGGCCTCTCCCCGACCGCGGCCGTCACCGCGAGCACGTCGCGGACCTCGGCGGCCATCGCGTCGGCCCCGGTGGGTGCGGCGCCGGCGTGGCCGCCGCGGTAGGTCCAGCGGTCGAAACGCAGCACCCGGAAGCGCCCCGCCAGCGCCGCCGCCACCCCGGCCCAGGACGACCGGTCGGCGGAGCCGGCGTGCAGCAGCAGGACCGCCGGTCCCTGCCCCTCGTCGGTCACAGGGATCGGGCTGCCGTCGGCGCCGGCCACGGCCAGCTCACGGCTGGCCGCCGTGACCTGGCCGCCCACCGGCGCCCCGGGAAGCAGCCGCCGGACCAGCGGGATGAGCAGCCGCCGGCCTCGCCTGCTCATCCGCCAGAGACCGGGCGGGCCCGGTGCAGGGGCACCGGGTCGGTGACGCCCTTGAGGAGGACCGGGCCGATCGGGTCGAAGGCGACCCCACCGCCGGCGCACTCGGCCACCACCTGGTCGGAGACCAGCACCTGCCCGGGACCGGCGTGCCCGGCGATCCGGGCGGCCAGGTTCACCGTTCGCCCGAAGTAGTCGCCGTCCTGGAACACCACCGGCCCGGCGTGCAGGCCGACATGGGCCGGCGGCAGTCCCGCCTGCCGGGTCCGCTCCACCATCTCCAGGGCCGCCACCACTCCCTGCCCGGGCCGCTTGAAGTGGAACATGACCCCGTCGCCGAGCCACTTGACCGGCTGGCCGCCGTGGGGGAGCGACACCCGCTCGACCAGGTCGGCCAGGCTGGAGGCGAGCGCCGCCGCCGCCCGGTCGCCCCGCTCCTCGGTGAGGCGGGTGTAGCCGGCCAGGTCGAGGAAGCACATCGCCGGCGGCCGCTGGGGCCGTTCCTCGGCGACCACGGCCTCGATGTGCTCGACCAGGTGGTCGATGGTGTAGCGCTCCTGGTGGCGGGTGTAGAGGGCCAGGAGCATCCGCTGCACCACCCCGGCCAGCTGGTCGCTCAGCTGGGTGGCCGCGGCCCGCATCTGCTGCTCGTCCATGCCCGACGCGAGCAGCGGCTGCTCGACGTGGTCGTGGTAGAACTCCGGCTCGGCCTGGGCGATCCGGCGCAGGTTCTCGCCGTACACCCGCGCGATCCGGATCAGCACCCCGTCGTCCAGCCCCAGCATCCGCCCCAGCTGGGCGCTGCCCAGCAGGTCCCGGTCCAGCGGGTGGATCGGGTCGTCGGGCTGCGGCCGCCCCAGCCCCGACGCCTCGTGGACCCGCTGGACCAGCTCCATCGGCAGCGCCTGCTCGTCGCAGAGCTCGGCATAGGTCGTCCCGGTCAGCGGCCGGCCCGCGATCGACATCAGGTCGAGAAAGGCCAGTGACAGCCGCCCGTCGGTGATCGCCTCACCGATCCCCTCCAGCGACAGCCCGGCCTGCGCGCACGCCGCCACCAGCCGCACACGGCGCACGTCCCCCAACCCGTACGGCGCCTCGCCGTCACCGGCCCGCAGGATCCCCAGCTCGACCAGTCGCCCGACCAGCTCAGGGCCCACCCGTGCCCGCGCGGCCAGCTCCGCCCCGGAATAGGCGGTCTCCTCCATCGCCACCCCTTCGGCCAGCCCTGGCCCAACGGGAAGTCTATGCTGGTCGCCCGAGTGACAACGGTGGAGGCCGGCGTGGGCGAGGGCGAACGGCTGGACGTGCGCAAGACCTACAAGCTGTACATCGGGGGCAAGTTCCCCAGGACCGAGTCGGGGCGGTCGTACCTGGTCGTCGACGACAAGGGCAAGCCGTGGGCGAACGCCTGCCGGGCGTCGCGCAAGGACGTGCGCGACGCGGTGCAGGCTGCCCGCAAGGCGGTGGCCGGGTGGAGCGGGGCGACCGCCTACAACCGCGGGCAGGTGCTGTACCGGGTGGCCGAGATGCTCGAGGGGCGGCGTGAGCAGTTCGTCGAGGAGGTCGCCCGGGCCGAGGGGGTGACCAGGCGGGCCGCCACCGAGACGGTCGACAAGGCGGTCGACCGCTGGGTCTGGTACGCCGGCTGGGCCGACAAGCTGGCTCAGGTGTTCGGGTCGGCCAACCCGGTCGCCGGGCCCTACTTCAACTTCTCGGTGCCCGAGCCGACCGGGGTCGTCGGCGTGGTCGCCCCGGCCGGGTCGTCGCTGCTCGGGCTGGTGTCACGGCTGGCCCCAGTGATCGTCTCCGGTAACACCTCCGTGGTGGTCGCCTCCGAGACCCGGCCGCTGCCCGCCATCACCCTGGCCGAGGTGCTGGCCACCAGCGACCTGCCCGGCGGGGTGGTGAACCTGCTCACCGGGTTCGCGGCCGAGCTGGTCGGCCCGCTGGCCGCCCACATGGACGTCGACGCCCTCGACCTGGCCGGCCTGGACCTGGCCCTGTACCGCGAGGCCGAGCTGGCCGCGGCCGAGAACGTCAAGCGGGTCGTCCCTCCGGTGAAGCTCTCGGCCCGCGACTGGCTGGCCGACGCCAAGGGCCAGGACCCCTACTGGATCGCCAACTTCCTGGAGATCAAGACCGTCTGGCACCCGATCGGGGTCTGACCAGCCGGAGAAATTGTCTGGATCGCGTCGGGTAGCATGGCGGTAGACCCAGCACAGTGACCGCCGGCGAAGCCATCGCCGGAGGCGGACAGGAAGGCTCTCCCAGTGCCCAGCGACCCAATGGACGCGATCGTCAACCTGGCCAAGCGCCGCGGCTTCGCCTTCCAGTCGAGCGAGATCTACGGCGGGATCCGATCGAGCTACGACTACGGTCCGCTCGGGGTCGAGCTGAAGAACAACATCAAGAAGGCCTGGTGGCGCTCGATCGTGCAGCTGCGCGACGACGTGGTCGGCCAGGACGCGGCCATCATCATGGCCCCCCGGGTCTGGGAGGCCTCCGGGCACCTGGAGTCGTTCTCCGACCCGCTGGTCGAGTGCACCAACTGCCACCAGCGCTTCCGCGAGGACCACCTGATCGAGGCGTTCGAGGCCAAGCACGGCCGGCCGCCGGCCGAGGGCGAGCTCAAGTGCCCCAACTGCGGCAGCGGGCCGTTCACCGACCCCCGCAACTTCAACCTGATGTTCAAGACCTTCATGGGGCCGGTCGAGGACGCCTCGGCCGTGGTCTGGCTGCGGCCCGAGACGGCCCAGGGGATCTTCGTCGACTTCCCCATCATCCAGCAGGTCAGCCGCAAGAAGATCCCGTTCGGGATCGCCCAGATCGGCAAGGCGTTCCGTAACGAGATCACCCCGGGGAACTTCATCTTCCGGACCCGCGAGTTCGAGCAGATGGAGCTCGAGTTCTTCGTCGAGCCGGGCACCGACGAGGCCTGGCTCGACCGCTGGATCTCCGAGCGCCGGTCCTGGTACCTGGACCTGGGGATGCGCGAGGAGAACGTGCGGCTGCGGCCCCACGGCCCCGAGGAACTGGCCCACTACGCCAAGCGGGCGGTCGACATCGAGTACAAGTTCCCGTTCGGCTGGTCGGAGCTGGAGGGGATCGCCAACCGGGCCGACTACGACCTGTCCCAGCACCAGAAGTTCTCCGGCCAGGACCTCTCCTACCACGACCAGGAGACCGACACCCGCTACATCCCGTACGTGGTCGAGCCGTCGGCCGGGGCCGACCGCTCGGCCCTGGCCTTCCTGGTCGACGCCTACCGCGAGGAGGAGGCACCGACCGCCTCGGGCGGGACCGAGAAGCGCACCGTGCTGCGCTTCGACCCACGGCTGGCCCCGATCAAGGTGGCCGTGCTCCCCCTGTCGCGCAACGAGCAGCTCAACCCGATGGCCCGCGAGGTCGCGGCCCCGCTGCGCGAGCGCTGGATGATCGACTACGACGACGCCCGTTCGATCGGCCGCCGCTACCGCCGCCAGGACGAGATCGGGACGCCGTTCTGCGTCACCGTCGACTTCGACTCGCTCGGTGACCGGGCTGTCACCGTCCGCGACCGCGACACCATGACCCAGGACCGGGTCGGCCTCGACCGCCTGGTCGGGTACCTGGAGGAGCGGCTGCCCCGGTAGCCGCGATGCGCGTGCTCGCCGTCGTCGCCGCCGGCCCGGGCGTGGCCGGCGGCGGGGTGGGTGGCCAGCCAGCCCTCGACCCGCTCGACCTCGCCCTGGTCCGGGGCGACGCGGTGTTCGAGGCCCTGCGCGTCTACGCCGGCCGGCCGTTCCGGCTCCGCGAGCACCTGGACCGCCTGGCCGCCTCGGCCGCCGCCCTGGAGCTGCCCCTTCCCGGCGGCCTGGAGGAGCTGGCCACCCGGGCCGTCGCCGAGGCCGGGAACGGCGACGCCGTCCTGCGCCTCATCTGCACCCGGGGCCGCGAGGAGCCGCCCGCCTCACCCGATGGCTCCGGCCCCGGGGACGGCGGCCCGGCGGCGTTCGCCATCTGCACCGAGCTCCCGGCCTCCTTCGAGGACGACCGGCGCCGCGGGCTCCGGCTGGTCCTGCTCACCACCGCCGCCGACCCGCTGGTCAGGGCGGCCTCGCCGTGGCTGCTGCCCGGGGTCAAGAGCATCAGCTACGCCACCAACATGGCCGCCCAGCGCGCGGCCAGGGCCCGCGGCGCCGACGACGCCGTCCTGGTCGGGCTGGGCGGCGAGCTGCTGGAGGCCCCGACGGCCAACCTCTGGTGGCGCTCCGGCCAGACCTTGTTCACGCCATCGCTCGACCTGGGCATCCTCGCCGGCATCACCCGGGCCGTGCTCTGCGACCTTGCCCCCGTCCTCGGCCTCAAGGTCCTTGAGGGCGTCTTCACCGCCGAGGACGTTGGCGTCGCCGACGAGGCCTTCCTCTCCAGCTCGACCCGCGAGGTCATGCCCGTGATCGAGCTCGACGGCACCCCCATCGGCGACGGCCGCCCCGGCCCCAGCGCCGCCAGCCTCCAGGCCGGCCTCCGCCACCTGGCCACCGGCGTGCGCTGACCGTCGCTTCACACGTGGCCGGCGACCAGGCGGCCGTCCTTGACCACGGCGGCGATGCGGTCGCCGACGGTGGCCAGCTCGAACGGGTCGCCGTCGACCACCACCAGGTCGGCCAGCTTGCCCGGGGCCAAGGTGCCGAGCTCGCCGGCCACCCCGAGCAGCTCGGCCGCCGACGAGGTGGTGGCGGCCAGCACCTGGGCCGGGGCCATGCCGCCCTTGGCCATCAGCTCCAGCTCGGCCAGGTTGCGGCCGTGCGGGGTGATGCCGCTGTCGGTCCCCATGGCCACCTTGACCCCGGCGGCGACGGCCCGCCGGAAGGAGTCGGCGTGGGCCTCGGACACCTCAACGGCCTTGCGCCGGGCCGCCTCCGGGATAGGCAGGCCGGCCTCGGCCGCGGCCAGCACCCCCCGGGGCGCGACCAGGGTCGGGACCAGCCAGGTACCCCGGTCCAGCATCAGCTCGATGGCCTCGTCGTCCAGGTAGATGCCGTGCTCGATCGAGCGGACCCCGGCCCGGACGGCCGCCTTGATGCCGTCGCTGCCCTGGGCGTGGGCCATCACCCAGCGGCCGGCGGCGGCCGCCTCGCCGACCAGGGCGGTCAGCTCGTCGTCGCGGAAGTGGGCGTGGCGGGGGTCGTCGGTCGGGGACAGGACGCCGCCGCTGGTCGCGACCTTGATGACGTCGGCCCCCGCCCTGACCAGCTCGCGAACCTTGCGGCGCATGGCCTCGGGCCCGTCGACCAGGCCGTCGGGCATGCCCGGGTAGACGGGCCAGAAGTTGAGCTCCTGTCCCGAGGGGTACCAGCCGTCGCCGTGGCCGCCGGTCTGAGTGAGCAGGGTCAGTGAGATCTGCAGCCGCGGCCCCTGGACCAGCCCGTCCTCCACCGCCCGCTTGATCCCGGCGTCGGCCCCGGCCGCGTCCCGCACGCAGGTGATGCCGGCGGCCAGGGTGGCGCCCAGGTTCTCGGCGGTCTCGTAGAAGCGGTAGGAGAACGGCTTCTGGAGCATGCCCATCAGGTCGATGCTGGACAGGGTCACGTGGGTGTGGCAGTCGAACAGCCCCGGCAGCAGGTGGCGGCCGCCCAGGTCGACGGCCTCGTCGCCGTCGAGCCCGGGCCCGACCTCCAGGATGCGGCCGTCCTCGACGAGCACGTCGGCGGCGGCTGGCGGGGCGCCGGTGCCGTCGAACACCCGCCCGCCAGAGAGCAGCGTCCTGGTCATGGGCGCGGCCTGGCGGTCAACGCGGTGGCTGCCCGTCCTCGCGCTGGCGGGCCCGCTCGGGGGCCAGCAGGTAGTCGGTCAGGCCGATCACATTGCCCCAGGGGTCGGCGACCTCGACCAGCCAGCCGGTGCGGAGCTCGCGGGGCTCGCCGAGCAGGCCCACCCCGGCCGCGGCCAGCGCCTTGCCGGCGGCCCGGGCGTCCGGGACCTCCAGCCACAGCCGCGGCGAGGACCGGGGCGGACCCGGGGCGACGTCGCCGGCCCGCACGACCAGGCCAGCCTCCTCGTCGCCAAGCCGGAACCCGACGACCCCGGCGTCGGGGAAGTCGAACTTCACCCCGAGGCCGAGGCGGCCGGCGTAGAACCCCTTGGCGACCTCGAGGTCGCCGACGTCCAGCAGCACGTTGTCCAGGCCGAGCACGGTGATCTCGCTCATGGAGAGCATCAAACCGGCGCTGTCGGGCCGCGTCAAGGCGCCCCGGCTTGACAATCCGCACTCCGAGCAGGCATCAAGGGGGGAGCGGGCGGCCTTCCCCCATGCCGCCCAAGGAGGTCGGTACCGGTGCCACCTGACCCCTACGAGCGCCTCCAGGCGGCCCGGACGGCCGTCAAGGCGCTGAAGGACGAACGGTCCATGCTGGCCGTCCGCCTGGTCGACCTGGCCAAGGCCAGCGACGAGGAAGCCCTGGTCGAGGCGTCGATGCGGCTGGACGCGCTGCCCACCGAGCTGCTCCGGGCCGAGCTCAAGCTGGCCCGGGCCGACCGCCAGGCGGCCAAGGCGACCCTTCAGGCGGCCGAGGCCAGCCTGGCCAGGGCGCTGGCCAACATCCGCGATGTGGAGCCGCTGCCCGACGCCACCGTCAAGGAGAAGCTGGAGCGGGCGGCCGGGTCCGGCGACGAGGAAGCGCCCGAGGACGAGCAGGCCGACAGCGACGAGCAGCCCGCCGAGACGCCCGGCCTGGCCGACGCGGCCAGGGACCGCCGCGGCGCCGACGAGCAGTGGGTGCGCGAGTGCCGGCTGGCCGTGGAACGGGCCGAGCAGCGGGTCCGGGCCCTGGAGGCGCGCGTGGCCGAGGCCGGCCGGCACGAGCCGGACGAGCCGGCCCACCGGGCCTTCACCAAGCGGACTACCGAGGCCAGAGGGGCGATCGACCAGGCCAGGGGGGCCAACGACCAGGCCGAGCTCGACCTGATGCACGCCACCGAGCTGGCCAAGGTGGCCCTGGACGGGCTGCTGGCGGCGCGGGCCGGGGCCGACTGGCGGGCCCTGGAGCACGCCCGTGCCGCCCGGGCCGACGCGGCCGCCGGGGTCGGCCCGGCCTGGGAGGCGCTACGCTGCGCCGGGCTGCGGATCGCCAGAGCCACCTACGAGCTCGACCGCCTGGTCGAGGAGTGGGTCTCGAGCCGTCCCTAGCCCTCGGCCCTGGCCCTCGGGCCCTAGCCCTCGGCCCTGGCCTGTGGACAACGGTTCGCACCCCGCCCGGGCGTCGGGCTACCCTCCCGGAAGGGGCCCCGACGCCGAACGGCGGGGGTGACGCCTGCCCGGTCAAGGGCTGCTCTGGTCCTCCTCAGGGGGGCCGAACGGCTCGACGCGGGGGTTGCCGTAGACGCCCTCGACCGGCTCGGCGTCGGCGATCCGGCCGGCCGCGGCCTCGTCGACCAGGATGGTGTAGAGGTGCTCGGCCGGGCTGATGTTGACCACCCCGAAGGCGGGGTCGACCTCATCGGGGGTGAGGCCGAGGAGGTCTCGCACCTCGGCCAGGGACGCCTGCTCCGGCGCCAGCCGCAGGGTCACCATCACCCGGGGCATGTCACCGCCGGGCCCGGCTGCGGCTGGACCGCTTGACCCCGGCCAGGCTGGCGGTCAGGGCGGTGCCGTCGATCACGCCCCAGCCGAAGTCGTGGTCGAAGCCGGTGCCGCCCAGGTCCTGGGCCGTCTTGAACAGCAGGGCCCGCAGCTCGGCCGGGGCCAGCACCGACGACGGGTACTTCTCGCGGACGGCCGCCACCACCCCGGTCGCGACCGGGCAGGCGGCCGAGGTGCCGCCGTCGGCCGGGTACACCCCCGAGCCCGTGAAATGGGTGTAGGCGGACAGGTCGGGCTTGTCGGGGTCGATGCGCCCCGGCCCCTGGGAGGAGTAGCCGACCCGGCGCATGCGGGTGTCGACCCCGGCCACCGACAGGACGCTCGGGTGGGAGTTGGCCCCGCAGATGGGCCGGCTCGTGCCGAACTGGCAGCGACCGTCGGGGCAGTCCCGGCCGCAGTTGCCGGCCGCGAACAGGATGTCGGCCCCGGCCGACTCCAGGCTGGCCACGATCACGTTGAACGGGTGGGCTGGGTTGTCGGAGTAGTTGCCAGGGTGGCCGACGGGGAAGTCCCAGCTGGGGGAGAACATCCCCCAGCTGTTGTTGACCACCAGGGACCGGCGGCTGGCCGGGATCGCCTGGATGATCTCGAGCAGCCGGGAGTACGACAGCACGGCGTCCGACAGCAGCCCCGACATGGCCGTCTCGCCCGGGGTCTCCGACAGCAGCAGGGCGTGGTCGAGCAGGGTCGCCTTGGGGGCGGCGATGCCGACGTCGAAGGCGCACATGGTGCCGTGGCCGACCGGGTGCTGGCCTGGCCTGGTCGCCACCCCGGCCGGGGCCCAGCTCCGCTGCCGTGAGAACTTGGGGTCGCGGCCCTTGGACTCGAGGTAGGCCAAGTTGATGCCGGTGTCGACGATCGCCACCGGCACCCGGTAGCCGTCCATGCCGGCGTCGGCCAGCGCCTTGACCCCGAGCTGGGTGGCGACGTCCTGGTCGTTGCCGACCGCCGGGTCCCCCGGGCAGACCAGGCAGGTGGAGATCACCGGGTCGGAGTACACCCCGACGACCTCGGGCCGGGCGGTGGCCTCGGCCACGGCGGCCCGCTGGTCGTCCGGGTCGTCGGGGACGGTCCCCCTGACCAGGTAGGTGGCCTCCTCGAGGGCCATCGAGAAGCTCACCGCGGGCGAGTACCGGTAGGGGCTGGCGCCCGGCTCGTCGGTCTGGGGGGTCGGCACCTGCACCGGGTTGTAGGCCGGGTCGATGACCAGCCCCGGGATCGGCTCGGCGGCGGTGGCGGCGAAGGAGGGCATGGCCTCCCCGCGCAGGGTGGCGGCGTGCGCCGCCGGTGAGGACCGGAACTGGACGAGAACGCGCATGGGCTTCCCCTTCCCCGCGGCGGCGGTCTTGCTGCACGCTAGGCCGGCAACCCAAGCACGTCAACGGCTCCGTGCCGCGGCCGCGCCGGCGGCCTGCAGGGCGGCGCAGTCGTCCGCCCCGGGCCGCTCGGGCAGGGTCCCGGCCAGCGCCTCCACGACCAGGCCGAGGGCCAGCGGGTCGGTGACCAGCCCGCCGTGGCCGAGGCGGGAGGCGGCGCACACGTCCTGAACCCGGATGTTGGCCGCGCCGTCCAGGACAGCTGTGGCCGGCGGGGTGACCGTCCGGTCAAGCGCCGTCCAGATGCTGAAGAACTGCGGCCCCGGCGGCGTCTCGTCGCCCCGGTTCAGCCCGGCCAGCAGCGACGACCCGGGAGCGAGCTGGCAGACGCTGGTCGCGCACAGGCTGGGGTCGAGAGCGGCCGCCACCCCGGCCAGCTCGGTGCCGTGGTTGGGCGTGCCCAGCAGCACCACCCGGCGGGCCCGCAGGGCCCGGGCCGGGTCGGCCAGCAGCAACCGGACCACCAGCCCGCCGGCCGAGAAGCCGACCAGGTCGACCCGAGCCGCCCCGGTCCGGTCGACCGCCG
>JASLIH010000177.1 GCA_030152105.1 Actinomycetes bacterium | reverse complement strand
CCAAGAACATGTGGCTGACACTGCAGCAACTGGCCACCACCAGCGGTGGCAGCAGCGGTTTCGACTGGTACGACACCTTCAAGAGTTACGGCAAGCCGCTGATGTTTGGTGAGGTAGGCATCATGCCTGCCAATTCCTACGGAAGCGGGGCCCCCACCCGGGCGACCTGGTGGCAGGATGCCCTGAGCGAGCTGAAGAATCAGCTACCCGCAGTGAGGGCCATCGAATATTTCGATTCCAGCACGGCCCACGACTGGAGGTATGACGCCCCAGGGACATTCCCTGGGGACAGCGGGGCGGAAGCGCTGGCCGCAGCGAAGAACTCTGCCTCGCAGTGCTATATGGACGTGCTTTCCGCCGATTGCGGCCGCCCCTCTCCCAGGCCATCGCACTCGCACTCGCGGTCGCCATCAGCATCGCCAAGTCCCTCGGCCTCGCCATCAGCATCGCGGAGTTCCCCGCCTTTGTCGTCACCGGCCTCCAACCGGTCAGCACTGGGTGTTGTGCTGATCATCGTAGGCGTCGTCTTGGCGATCGCGGGCGCAGTGTCCATGCTCCTGTACAGGCGATTCAGGACCAGGTGAGCCGTCCGGAGACGGCGCCAAAGGGCCCCTCGCGGCTACCGGCCATGGCCACCCTGCCCATCACCTGAGTTGGCTCAATGAGTGCGCAGCGGGGATCGCGTCGGGGTAGCGGTGGCACGAGTGCGGGTTCCGCCCACACGACCGGGACGGAGACGCCCGGCGGCTAGTAGGGCAGCCGCATTTCGCGCTGTGAGCTGGGCGGAGGCGGCTGGTGCTGGCTGATGTGATCTTGTTTATGTGATGGGCGGGTGTGAGCGCAGCCGCCTCATGATCATGCCTGTGTGACGAGAACAAGATCGGAGACGGCTGCTGCCCTCATGGTAGAGGCGGGCCGGGCCGGTGGCCTGCTGCGGGAGCTGATCGCCAGCATTGAGGGATGCTTCGCTCGCGTCGAGCCGTGGGTCCAGGCGGGCAAGTATGTCCGGGCGTGCATGTCGGACCTGGGCAAACGTAATGGCTGGAGCATCGCGGAGTGGGCCGGGGATGCCACCCCGGACAAGACCCAGCGGCTGCTGAATCATGCGTGCTGGGACGCCTTCGAGGTGATGAGCGTGATCCGGCGGTTTGTCGTTGCCGGCCTGGACACCATCGCCGGGCGATCCGGGCTGCGGATCGGGGCGATCGATGAGACCGGGCAGCAGAAACACGGCCAGGCCACCGCTGGCGTCAAACGCCAGTACATGGGATGTGCTGGCCGGGTCGCCAACGGGATCAACACCGTGCACCTGTCTTATATCCGCCAGCACGTAGGGCATGGGCTGATCGGGTTCCGGCAGTGGATCCCGCGTGAGCACCTCGAAGATGCCAGCACGCGCCAGCGGATGGGGCTGCCCGCCGGCCTGGCGTTCGCGACCAAAGGTGAGCTGGCGGTCCAGATCCTGCGCGACGCTTACGCCGACGGCATGGACATCGACTTCGCCTGCGGCGATGAGGTCTATGGCAGCTGCCCGGCACTGCGCAGCTACCTGGAAGAACACAGCCAGGGGTATGTGCTGCGGATCCCGAAGACATTCCCGCTCACCCTCAGCGCCGGCATCACGCTCACCTGCGCGAAAGTGGTCACCACCCATCTGAGGGCCCGCAGGCACTGGCAGGCCGTCTCCGCCGGGACCGGTTCCAAGGGCGAGCGGGCTTACGCGTGGGCGTGGATCGCCACCGCCAGCCCGCGGCACTGGCTGCTGATCCGCCGTCACCTGGCCACCGGCGAGTGCGCCTATCACTACTGCCACGTTCCCGCCCGCCAGCCCGTCTCCCTCAAACGCCTGATCACCGCGGCCGGGCTCAGATGGCCAGTCGAAGAGGGCTTCGAGTTCGGCAAGGACTACTTCGGGCTCGATCAATCCCAGGTCCGGCTCTACACCGCGATCGCCCGGCACACCGTGCTCGTCACCGCGTCGCTCGCCGTCTGCGCCATCGCCGCAGCCCGGGCACGCCGGCGAACCGACACCCAGGCCCCGCCCCCGGCCAGCCCCGACAGCCTCGCACCAGATGATCCCGGCCAGATCCCGCTGACCGTCGCCGAGATCAAACGCCTGCTCAATGCCGCCACCGCCCGGCCCAGGCCCATCTGGCACGCCGCGCGATGGTCCCGCTGGCGGCGCCGCCACCAAGCCCGCGCCCGCTGGTACCACAAACGCGCCAGACTCGCCCGCCAACCCCAATTCGCCCAGGTCAAACCGTGAAATGCGGCTGCCCTACTAGGTGCTGGGGCGGCTCCGAGGCAAGAGCAGCGCATGGCCTCACGAGACGACGGGGGGCCGATGACGACGCAAATGAAGTCGCTGTACGACCGGCCCGGCAGTGGCGATGCGACCACTGCACTAACGGAATCATGGATGGCCCGAGGCCGAGTCGCTTGAGGTGGGGACGTCACTACCCGGCAGCTTGCGGCCTGCGCCCCCTCTGGCATGACCGGCTTGGCTTGGGCCCAGTAACCGCAACGGCCTGCCTTCACCCACGTTGTTCGCTGCGGGACTCTCCGCGCATGCGGGCGCCTTGGCCGCGGCCTGTCCGGAGACGACCACCGGGCATCGCTGGGGGAGGACAGAGGGCTAGATCGACAATGAGGGGGAGATGTGCAAAACCTGGCAGCTCTGAGCGAAGTGTTCTGGGGAGACCTGATCGGCGCCGGCGATCCCGGTTACGAGGACGCCCGGCGGGTCTGGAACGGCAACATCGATAGGCGCCCGGCTCTGGTGGCGCGCTGCCACGGGGTTGCGGATGTGCGGCACGCGGTCAGCTTCGCCCGCGAGGAGGGCCTGCTGGTGTCGGTGCGCGGCGGGGCTCATAGCATTCCCGGTTACGGCACCAACGACGGCGGCCTGGTCATCGACCTATCTGCGATGAAGGGGATCCGCGTCGACCCCGACGCCCGCACCGCTCGGGCCGAGGGTGGCGTGCTGTGGCGCGAGTTTGACCGCGAGACGCAGGAATTCGGGCTGGCAACCACCGGCGGAACGGTGTCCAACACCGGGATCGCAGGGCTCACGCTGGGCGGGGGCCTCGGCTGGCTGATGGGCAAGCACGGTCTAACGGTGGACAACCTCATCTCCGCCGATGTGGTGACGGCCGACGCCGAATTTCACTCAGTGAGCGCGGAACGAGAACCAGACCTGTTCTGGGCGTTGCGGGGCGGCTGCGGCAACTTCGGGGTGGTGACGTCCTTCGAGTACCGCGTGCACCCGGTCGGGGAGATCTTGGGCGGCATGGTGGTGTACCCATTAGACCAAGCCGCAGACGTCGCCCGGTTCTATCGCGACCTGTGTCCGACCCTGCCAGATGAGGCGGAGGCTCACCTGGGGTTCCTGACCGAACCTCAGGCTGGCG
>JASLIH010000010.1 GCA_030152105.1 Actinomycetes bacterium | reverse complement strand
GGTGTCCAGCGGGTCTGGTCAGCACCGTAAGGGTGTGTCGACCTGCAGTCGGATCCGGGGCCATGCCAGGTCGAGGTTGATCAGCTGGTGCCTCGGCGTGTCGGCTTGGGCCGCCTGGCTCGATGGTTGGAGATGGCAATTCATCCTTTGCGGGTGATTCCCGCTCACTCGGGGCTGCCCAGAATCGCCGCCAAGGGATCGGTGCAGCGCTGTGACGGTGTGACGTGAGTGAGGAGGCTCGGCAGGGGGCCGGCTGCGTCGGCTGCTCGATGAACCAGGCCCGACCTCATGTGGGCCCGGGACGAGAAGGATCTATCATTCTGCGGTTCAGGGCCGACAGATTGCGAAAGCGCAGCTCGGCATCGTGTGAGCCCAGGTTGTTGGACCAAGGAGGCCGGGAATGTCCGACTCAGGATCCACCCAGACCATCGAGCCGCCCACCGCGCAGCGGCGCAGCGCCGGGCGATCGATCGGGGTGGTCGTCTGTGTCGTGTTGGCCGTGCTGCTCACGACTCCGGCCGTGGTCGCGTTCTGGGGCCAGCGCACCCTCAACGACACGCAACGGTATCTCGACACGGTGGGTCCCCTGGTGCATTCGCCCGAGGTGCAGGACGCCATCGCCACGACGGTCACCAACGCCATCGAGCAACAGGTCGACATCGAGGCGATCCTCAACCAGGTCTTCGCCGGGGTCATCACCGACCGTCCCCGCCTGCAGAAGCTGGTCGGGCCACTCTCGGGCGCGGTCAACGGGCTGATCGACCGTGAGGTTCGCGAGTTCGTGGCATCGGATGCCTTCGCCGACATTTGGGTCAGGGTCAACACCAGGGCCCAACAGGCCCTGGTTCGCCTGCTCAAGGGGGAGGAGACCGGCGCGGTCTCGATCCAGGGCGACCAGGTCGTCCTCGACTTGTCCGACGTCATCGACCAGGTCAAGCAGCGCCTGGTCGCGCGCGGACTCACGATCGTGGAGAACATCCCGATCCCCGACAAGGACAGGCAGATCGTGCTGCTGAAGGCGCCGCAGCTGAAGCAGGCACGGACGATCTATGCATTCGCGAATCCGGTGGCCAGGTGGCTGATCCTGGTCGTGGCGGCGCTCTATTTGGCCGCGTTCCTGCTGTCACGCCGCCGGCCGCGGATGACCGTGATCATCGGGGTGGCGCTGGTGGCGAACGCGCTGCTGCTGGCGTGGGCGCTGTCGATCGGCCGCCAGCTGTTCATCGACGAGCTGGCCGGCACGGTGTTCGGCCCGGCAAGCAGGGTGTTCTACGACACGCTGGGGGCCTATCTCGAGCGCGGCTGGCACGTGCTTGGGTGGCTCGGGCTGATCCTGGTGGTCGTGGGTTGGTTCACCGGGTCCAATGCCTCCGGTACCGCTGTCCGCACGACCCTGTCCGGCGGCCTGGAGTCCGTCGGGGCACAGCTGGCCGACGGGTCGCTCGGCGGTGCCGGCCGGTGGGTCGCGGCAAACGCCCGGTGGCTCCGGGTCGCGGTGGGCGTGGTTGGTGTCGTCGTCCTGCTGTGGGGCACCGACGTCTCGGTGTCACGGCTGCTCTGGTCGCTGCTGGTTGTGGTCGTGCTCCTGGCGGTCGTCCAGGTCCTGGTCGGGGCCGGCCGCGGAGCGGATCGTCGTCCGAGCGCCGGAGAGCCGAGCACCCACCCTGCATGACCAAAGCCAGACCCAAGGGCGCCAGCACCGGCCGGCTCCTGCTGGACCAGCTCGTCGATCGTGCCCAGGACGAGACGTGGTTGGGCATGATCGTGTTGCTGGCCAGCTGCACAGCGTCGACGAACGTCGTCTCGCCGGGCGCGGCTTTGGGGTGAGCGGCGCCCGTCCCGCCAAGAAGCCGGCCGCCGCGGTCCCGGCCGCTCCGGGGGGTGTACGAGGAGATCCGGAACCCCGCCCTGCCACGCCCCGGGACCGGCTGCGGCACGCGCGATATGCATCGGCCTAGGGTGCGCCCGCCACCAGATCCATTGTCTGGGGCGGCCGGAAAGCCAGCGTCGTCCTGGAAAGGCAGCGCAGGTTAGGTGGGGTCCACCGTGAAGGTAGGAACAGGTAGAACAAGGTAGAACATTGACCGCGTCCTTGACCGAGCAGACCAAGCCCAAAGGCTGAGAGCACCAGGTCGACATCTGGTGCTCTAGCAGTGCCAAGGCCGGCGCGAGCGCCGAACGAGCCAGTCCAGTCAGATCGCCGCTAGGACTCGATCGGGCCGTCGGGCAGTGTGGCGTCGCGCGGGATGTGGCGCGCCCGCACCAGGAGCAGGACACACAGGGTGAGGACCCAAACCGGGAACACGAGGATGAGCACGGCGCTGAGGGTCGCCGCGAGCAGGAGGAACGCGCCGACCACATAGCCGAGCCAGATGAACCACGCTGGTAGCACGCGGGTGTGCCGGCCGATGGAGGTGGTGGCGATCACGAACATCGCCGCCAGGCGCATCGCCAGCACGAGCCCGAGCACCCTGCCGAGCTGCGGGAACTGCCGTGCCAAGGCCGGATTCAGCGACCCATTGGAGAACTCCACCACCGCAGCGTCGATCGAATACGCCGCCGCGGCTTCCAGGAGCAGCGCGATGAAGAGGATGCCCGAGACCAGCTGGACGTTGGAGAACAGTGCTTGCTCGGGCCGCCCGTGCGAGCCGACCCACATGCGCAGGGCGACGATGAACCAGACGAAGGCGATGGCGGCGAAGGGCAGCAGGTAGAGCCCGACGGCCAGGACCCGGCGGCGATCGGCACCCCCGTAGAACGCGATCAGGGTGGCCTCTGAGGCGCCAGGCCCGGGCATGCTCCGAAGGATCCAGAACGAGAGCAGGAGCAGGACGGCGTGCACGATGCCGAGACCGGCGGTGAGGTAGGCGGTCTGGCGCCGCGACCGCCCCGGCGCTGGAGTCGGCTCAGGCCCAGCCATCGGCTCATCCTCCTGTTCGCGACCCAAGCGTCGGTGGTTGCACCAACCCTAAGGCGTCCGCTGGTGACGTTCCTGTCTGGCAGGCAAGGAACCCAGCTTTCGGCGAGGAGGACGGCTGCCGCCATCACCTTGGGACGTCCGCACCAAGGCGAGGATCGCCGGGCCGGGGTCCAAGACGCCGATCCCTCGTGGGATCGCAGCCCACCGGCACGACGGTAGGCCTTGTTGCGAACGGATCTCCTCCCATTGAGGTGATGTTGGAGGCCCGGCGAGATGGGACAGTCATCGACAGCAGTTGGGTCCGGCCGGAGTATGACATGGGCGGCGAGGGAGTCCGGCAAAGGAGGTCCCGAATGAGTCGCTGCCTATCAAGACATCGCCTTACTGAGCGAAACCTTCAGATCGCTCGAGAGGTGGACCGGGTCGCCGACGAGCTCGGGGCGACCTCGGCGCAGGTTGCGGTCGCCTGGGTTCGCCAGCGTGGCCGGTGGGTCATCCCGATCCTCGGCGTCCGCACTCTCGAACAGCTCCAGGAGCTGCTCGGCTGCCTCGATCTGGAGCTCCCGGCCAAGCACCTCGCGCGCCTGCGCGACGCCAGTCGAATCGAGCTCGGGTTCCCCTACGAGCTGCTGACAGGGCCACAGGGCCAGCTGGTCTACGGCGACCTCGAACCCCAGATCGAGCTGCCGCCGATGGCACCCATCCGATGGGGATCGCCGCCAGGTCTGCAGGGCAGGTGACGTCACCTCGCTGGCACCGGGCCCCGAGGTCCGCCCCGCGGGCGGAACCAGGCCACATGATCGGCGTCGGTGCGCTCCCCTCCGCGGTCACGACTGGATAGAGTCAGGCCGGATCGGACAGCTACTGCCGGCCCGCGGAGGTTGCATGATCGAACTGGCCGAGGTGATCGGCGAGCTGCGCCGCGAGCTGCAGGAGGCGATCAACGCCGGGGAGGGCGAGCAGCTGCGGTTCGAGCTGGGACCGGTGGAGCTGGAGGCCACTGTCGCGGTCGAGAAGGGGGGCGGCGGCGGGGTCAAGGTCCGGTTCTGGGTGCTCGAGCTCGGCGGGGACGCCAAGGCCGGGCAGGTCTCGACCCATCGCGTCAAGCTCGCTCTGCAGCCGCGCCTCGCCGGCGGGGGGAGGGTGTGGGTCGCCAGCGATGAGGCGCCCGGGGAGCGGTAGTGCCGATGACGGGCTCGGGCGGGGCGGCCGGGATCGACCCTGAGCGGGTCGCCGAACTGATCGTCACGACCAAGGGCCCGAGTCCGGACCGCCGCGGGTCGGGGTACCGCATCACGGCGGAGGCGGTGCTGACGGCGGCCCATGTGGTCCGGGACGAGGCGGGGGTGCGGGTCCGGTTCGACGCCGACCGGTCGGGCGAGTGGGTCGCCGACGGCCGGGTCGCGTGGTCGGACCCCGAGATCGACGTCGCGGTCGTCGCCATCGACCCTCGGCCCGGGCACGACGAGCATGTGGTGCCGGTGGGGTTCGGCCGGGTGGCGGAGCGCGACGCGGTCGTCAGCTGCAGTGTCATGGGCTTCCCGCTGTTCAAGCTCCGCGACGACCCGCCACCGTCGGGAGGTGGCGCGCCGTCGAGGTACCGCGACTCGGCCCATGCGGTGGGGACGATCGCGGTGCTGTCCAACCGGCGCGAGGGCACCCTCGAGGTGTCGGTGCCGGCGCCCGAGCGCGACCCGGACCCGGCGGTGTCGCCGTGGGGCGGCATGTCGGGGGCGGCGGTGTGGAGCGCCGGCAGCGTCGTCGGGCTGGTCGCCGAGCATCACCGGGCCGACGGGCTGGGCAGGCTGGCCGCCACCCGGGTGGACCGCTGGTACGAGCGCCTCTCCCCCACCCGGCTGCGAGAGCTCCGCGACCTCACCGGCCTCCCGGCCAGGGCAGACGACCTGGGCGAGGTGGTGCCGCCGACCGACTCGGAGCTGGTGGAGGCCGGCTACCTCGCCCAGGTCCGCGACATCGCCCCCGCGGAGCTGCGCGGCCGCGAGCAGGAACTGGCCGAGCTGGTCCGGTTCTGTGCCGGCGACGAGCCCTACCTGTGGTGGCGGGCGGAGGCCTGGGCCGGGAAGTCGGCCCTGGCGGCCTGGTTCGTGGTCCATCCGCCGGCCGGGGTCAGGGTGGTGTCGTTCTTCGTGACCCGGCGCCTGGCCGGCCAGGCCGACAGCGTCGCCTTCACCGAGGCGATGGTCGAGCAGCTGGCCGCTGTCGCCGACGAGTCGGCGTCCATGACCCCGGTGGGACGGGAGCGGGAGCGCATCCTCCTGCTCGACCTGGCCGCTCGGCGGGTCGGCGAGCGGCAGGAGCGGCTGCTGCTGGTGGTGGACGGCCTGGACGAGGACGAGGGCGCGCCCCCGGCCAGCCGCAAGCCGAGCATCGCCTCGCTGCTGCCCCGGCGTCCCGCCGGCAACGTCCGCGTGCTGGTGACCAGCCGGCCCCACCCTGGCATCCCCACCGACGTGCCTGGTGATCATCCGTTGCGCCGCTGCGTCCCGCGGGTGCTGGAGCCTTCACCGTTCGCGCGCCACATCGAGCTGGCGGCCACCAACGAGCTGATGGAGCAGCTCCACGGAGGGGAGCTCCAGGAGCGAGTCCTCGGCTACGTCGCCGCGTCCGGGGGTGGGCTCACCCTCGCCGACCTGGCCGAGCTCACCGGCTCGGCCCAGTGGAAGCTTGACGGCATGCTCGGGACCGTCTTCGGCCGGAGCCTCATGACCTTCACCCAGCGTGGCCCGCTCCCCGCCGGTCCTGAGGACGTCGGGTATGTGTTCGCGCACGAGACGCTGAGCGCGGTCGCCCGGGAGAAGCTGGGCAACGACCTCAGGGACTACCGGCGGCGCATCGATTGGTGGGCCGATGGCTACCGCGAGCGCGGCTGGCCCGCCGAGACCCCGCTGTACCTGCTGTGGCCGTACGGGAAGCTGCTGGGCGACGAGGGCAAGGGCGATCTCCACCGCCTCGCCGACCTCGCGACCGACCCTCTGCGACACGACCGGCTGCTCGCGGCCACGCTGGGCGACGGCGACGCGATCGCGGAGCTTGCCGCCGCGCAGAAGCTCGCCCTCCAGCTGCAGGCGGCGCCGGACCTGGCGACCCTGGGACGGCTCGCGGTCCACCGCGACCGCCTGGAGAGCCGCAACGAGAACCTGCCGGTCGAGCTGCCCGGGCTCCTGGTGCGCCTCGGGCAGCGCCGCCGGGGTGAGGCGATCGCCAAGGGCATGCCCGCGCACCGCCAGCCCAAGGCGCTCGTCGCTGTCGCCGCCGCCCTTGCCGACGCCGGCCGGTGGGAACGGGCGGAGAACACAGCGCGCGAGATCAGCGACACGGATGGGAGGGCGAGGGCGCTCGCCGCGGTGGGCCGGGCGATGATCGAGTCGGACCGGGAGCGTGCCCTCGGCCTGCTGGAGGAGGCCGCCCAGGCCGCCCGCAGCGTCCCCGTACCCCATCTGCGGCCGTTCGCCCTGGCCGCCGTGGCCGAGGCATTCGCCAGCGCCGGGCTGTGGGAGCACGCCGAGCGGACCGCCCACGCCATCGACCCGATGTACGCCGCGGCCGGGGCGAGGGCGTTGCGTTCGGTGGTCGTTGCCGTGGCCGCAGCGGGCCAGCTGGACCGGGCCGAGCAGACCGCGCGAGCCGTTCCCGGCATCTGGGAAA
>JASLIH010000080.1 GCA_030152105.1 Actinomycetes bacterium | reverse complement strand
CGACCAGCCAGCGCCTGCACCTGGTACCAAGCCCCGACCCCGAGGCCTAGACCCGCTAGTAGAGGAACATCGGCTTGCCGTCGACCTGGCGGATGAGTGGCCGGTAGCGCTTCTCGTCGTAGAGGGCCTCGACGTCGACGCGCTTGGTGCCGGACATCATGGTGTCGATCGGGACCGAGGTATAGGTGCCGCGGCGCAGGGCGACCATGCTGCCGGGGGCGTCCTGGTCGATCAGGTTGATGGCCATGTTGGCGAAGTTGACCGCGACCATCAGGTCGAGGGCGTCGGGCGCGCCGGAGCGCATCAGGTAGCCGACCTGCTGGTAGACGATGTCCTCGCCGGTGAGCTTCTTGAGCAGCTCGCCGGTGACCAGGCCGATGCCGCCGAGCTTGCGGTGGCCGTAGGCGTCGGCCTCGCCCCGCTCCAGGATCTCGCCTTCGAGCATGCGGGCGCCCTCTGACACCGTGACCATGGCGTAGTTCGAGGGGTTGGCCGCCTTGTCCTCGAGCAGGTAGTGGGCCAGCAGCTCGACGTCGAAGGGGACCTCGCAGATGATCGCCCGGTCGACCCCGGCCAGGTAGGCCGAAAGCAGCGAGGTCTCGCCGCAGTTGCGGCCGAACAGCTCGATCACGGCGATGCGCTCGTGCGACCCGGTCGAGGTGCGCAGCTGGTGGATGAACTGCACGCTCCGGGTGACCGCGGTCGAGAAGCCGATGCAGTAGTCGGTGCCGAACACGTCGTTGTCCATCGTCTTGGGTACGGCCAGGACCTTCACGCCCTCGCGGGACAGCCGCTCGGCGTACGACAGGGTGTCGTCGCCGCCGATGGCGACCAGCCAGTCCAGGCCGAGCCGCTCGATCACGGCCAGGCAGTGGCTGGTGAAGTCGAAGGGCCCCTCGGACTCGAACTGGCCCTGCCCGGCCAGGAAGGCGGGCACGTCCCTGGGCGCGACCTTGGCCGGGTTGGTCCGGCTGGTGTGCAGGAAGGTCCCGCCGGTGCGGTCGATGGTGCGCACCTCCCGCTTGCTCAGCGGCTGCACACAGTGGTCCTGGGGCTCGTCGGCGTCCAGGTTGTAGTCGAGCAGCCCGGCCCAGCCGCGCCGCAGCCCCACCACCTCGTAGCCGCGGTCGGCGGCGGCGTACACCAGCGTCTTGATACAGGGGTTGAGCCCGGGAACGTCGCCGCCACCGGTGAGCACGCCGATCCTGGTCATGCGCATGCCTCCAACAAGGGGTGCCAGGGGGTCGGGCATCCTTGCCCGGAAACAGGCGGCCGGGACCGGCCGCGACCAGAAAGCATAGCGCCCGCGGGTGCGCCGCGTCCTCGTCACCATGAATATCACTCTTGACTTATATAAGTTGCCAGTGAGATCATGGGTCGCATGGACACGTTCGACATCGCCAGCGAGATCGAGGCCATCAACCGCACGGTCGGCCGACGGCGCATCGCCAACGGCGACGGGCGCTCGGTCGTGCTGCGGCGCAGCTACGACGCGCCCGTCGAGGACGTCTGGGACGCCTGCTCGGACCCGGACAGGCTCAAGCGCTGGTTCGGGTCGGTCTCCGGCGACCTCCGCCTGGGCGGGAGGTTCCAGATCGAGGGCAATGCCGGCGGCGAGATCCTCCGCTGCGAGCCACCGCGCCTGCTGGCCGTCTCCTGGGTGTACGGCGACAACCCGGCCGACGAGGTCGAGCTGCGGCTGACGCCTGGGGCGGACGGAACGACGGTGGTCGAGCTGGAGCACGCCGCGGCGCCGGGGACGGGCGACGGCCTGGCCGGGGTCGGGGTCGGCTGGGACCTGACCCTGGTCGCCCTGGGCATGCACCTGGCCGGCCAGGCCGTCGACCCGACCGGCCTGGAGCAGACGCCCGAGTACCGGCGGTTCGTCGTCCTGAGCAGCACCGCCTGGGGGGCGGCGCTGGAGGCCGCCGGCATGGCCACCGCCGCCGAGGCCCTCGCCGTCGTCGAGCGGACCGCCGCCTTCTACGCCCCTGAGGCCCCTGATTCTCCGGGGGACCACCCCGGCGGTCCCCCGGACCCCCCGGCCCGGGGGCCTAGCGCGGCCGGCGGGCCCGCGGCCGAGGCAGGCCCTGATCGGTGACCACGGCCCGGGTGGTGGGGACATCCATGGCCGCGGCCTCCCACTCGTCGGCCGGCGGGTGCCGGTAGATGGCGGTGTGCTCGGCCGCGGCCATGCTCGCCCGGTCCTCGCGGAGGAAGCCGAGCTGGGCGAGCTGGGGCCGCATGGCCCAGTCGAGCAGCCAGTCGAACGAGACCCGGATGCGGTTGCCGGCCGCCGGCAGGGCGAGCAGGTGGTAGCCGCGGGTGGCCACCAGGCCGGGCAGCCCGCCAAGGGCCACCCCGAAGGGCGAGGCCACGGCGTCGAAGCCGCCCAGGTCGACCGCGAAGCCGAGGTCGCGGTGGCGGTAGGGGACCGCCTTGCCGAAGCCGAGCGAGGCGGCCACGTTGCGGGCGGCCAGCTTGCCCTGGCGCTGGGCGTGCTGGGCGGTCTGCCCGGTGAGCTGGCCGGGCCTGGTCAGGTCGGGGACGGCGGCGGCATCGCCGAAGGCGAACACGCCGGGGGCGCCGGGCACGGCCAGGTCGGCACCGACCCGGAGCCGCCCCCGCTCGGTGGGCAGGCCGAGCGTCTCGATCAGCGGGCTCGGGGTGACGCCGGCGCACCAGACCAGGGTGTGGGTCGGGATCGTGTCGCCGTCCGACAGCCGCACCCCGTCCGCGGTCGCCTCCTCGACGCTCGTGCCCAGCCGGACCTCGACCCCGCGGCGGCGCAGCACCTCCGTGGCGTCGTCGCCCAGCCGGCGGCCCAGCTCCGGCAGCACCCGTGGGGCCAGGTCGACCAGCACCCAGCGCAGCTCCTCGGGCCGCAGCCGCGGGTAGTCGGCGGCCGCCCTCGAGGTGACCAGCTGCATCTGGGCGGCGGTCTCGGTGCCCGAGTACCCGGCCCCCACGACCACGAAGGTGCAGCAGGCCCGCCGGTGGTCCGGGTCGTCGGCGGCGTCGGCGTTCAACAGCTCCCGGAGCACGTGGTCGCGCAGGTAGGTGGCCTCGGCCAGGGTCTTGAGGCCGAGGCCGTGCTCGGCCACCCCGGGGGTGTCGAAGGTCCGGCTGACCCCGCCGGGGGCGAGGACCAGCCGGTCCCAGCCCAGCTCGGAGGTCGACCCGTCGGCGCGCAGCAGGGTCGCCGACCGCCCCTGGAGGTCGACGGCGACCACGTGCCCGAGCAGCACCTTGGCCCGGCGCAGGGCGGCGTGCAGCCCGACGGCGATGTGGCGGGGCTCGACCACGCCGGCGGCCACGTTGGGCAGCAGCGGGCTGTAGAGGAGGTAGTCGGCGGAGCTGGCCAGCAGCAGCTCGGCGGCGTCGGGGGGCAGGTGCTTCTCCAGGCGGCGCATGCAGTGGAAGCCGGCGAAGCCGCTGCCGACGACCAGCACCGTCGGCCGGGACGTGGGTGTTGTGCCTTCATGGGATGTCATGGGTAGATGCGTAGCACGTCGGCCGAGGAGGAATCCATGCGCGACTACCGCACCCATCGCCCCGGGACCTACCAGGAGATGACCTCGGGCTTCCACTGGAAGGTGCCGGCCAGCTACAACCTGGCAACCGACGTGCTCGACAAGCACGAGCCCGACCGGCCGGCCATGCACTTCGTGTCCGACGAGGGCCGCGACGAGCGCTGGAGCTTCGGCGACATGCGCAGGCTCACCGACCGGACGGCCAACACCCTGCGGGGACTGGGGGTCGGCAAGGGGGACCGGGTGGCGGTGATGGCCCCGGCCTCACCCGAGATCGCGGCCAGCTTCCTGGCCACCTACAAGGTGGAGGCGATCCTGCTCTCCATGTCGGTGCTGTACGGCGACGAATCGATCGTGTACCGGCTCAACGACTCCGAGGCCAAGGTGCTGGTGACCTCGGCCGCCCACCGCGACCGGGTGGCGGCCCTGCTCGACAAGGCGCCGTCGGTCGAGCGCCTGGTGGTCGTGGGCGGCGGCGGCGCCGAGAGCTTCGAGGAGCTCACCGGGGCGGCGTCCGACCGGTTCGAGACCCCGGCCACCGACCCCGACACCCCCGCCCAGCTCTACTACACCTCGGGCACCACCGGGCTGGCCAAGGGCATCCTCCACGCCCACCGCTACCTGCTCGGGCACGAGGAGTTCCAGTTCAGCCACGACGTCCGGGCCGGCGAGCTGTTCCACTCCACCGGCGAGTGGGCCTGGATCGCCGGGATCGTGCCCGGCATCCTCGGGCCCTGGCGCTTCGGGGTGGAGACCCTCGTCCACGGCCGCAAGGGCGGCTTCGACCCGGGCAAGGCGCTGCGGCTGATCGCCGACAACGGGGTCGGCAACCTGTTCACCACCCCCACCGCCATCCGGGCCATGATGGGCGTGGCCGACGCCGGCGACCTGGACTTCGGGGTGCGGCTGGCCTGCTCGGCCGGTGAGCCGCTCAACCCCGAGGCGATCGCCTGGTGGAACCGGACCGTCGGCTGCCCGGTGCTGGACTACTACGGCCTGTCCGAGAGCTACCCGCTGTGCGGCAACTACCCGACCGTGGAGGTCCGGCCCGGCTCCATGGGCCTGGCCCTGCCCGGCTGGGAGGTGGCCATCCTCGACCCCGACGAGCAGCCCGTCCCCCAGGGCGAGCCGGGCGAGATCTGCCTCAGGGCCCGGTCCAACCCCCATTACCCGCTGGGCTACTGGAACCGGCCCGAGGACTCCAGGGAGGTCTTCGGCGGCGACTGGTTCCACACCAAGGACACCGCCCGCCAGGACGAGGACGGCTACGTCTGGTACTCGGGCCGGGCCGACGACGTGATCATCTCGGCCGGCTACCGGATCGGGCCGTTCGAGGTCGAGAGCAC